>CAZPII010000008.1:0-21911 GCA_964586485.1 uncultured Atribacterota bacterium
TTTAAATATAGATAATAGAAATATATATTATATACGAGGCGTAGTACCTGATTTAATTAAATTACCTCAGGGTTGTGAATTTGCCCCAAGGTGTTTCCGATGCTCTGAGAGATGTTTAAAGGAAAAGCCACCGGTTATTATTATAAATAATGAACATAAGATTAGGTGTTTTACAAATGGAGCTTAATATGATCCCCGAAATAAATTTTGATGGCGAAATACCTTTGCTTCCTAATGTTAGGCCTGTAATTATACTTAGTGGTTCAAATTATGAAATTGGCATGCAGTATAGCCAACAATTAGTGAACATATTTGGATCCTGGATCTTAAAATTATTAGTTAAAAATAAGTATTCAGAAAAAGAGTTATTGGTAATTAAACAGTTTGAAACAATTATTAAAGAGCACGCACCAGAAATGGTGGATATCTTTAAAGGTATAGCCGATGGGGCTAAAACTTTTAATATCCCACTTTCCTATTATATAGTTCTAGCAAAATTTTCAGGAGCAGATGATTTTTTATCTAAAAGCTTGCATGAAGCTTATCTGGGTGAAGATTGTACAGGCTTTGCAGCCTGGTCTTCAGCTACTAAGGATAATAAACTTATCTGTTCAGGTAGTAAGGATCATAAGCCTAGACCAGAAGTAACAGTAGTAGTTTTCCCATCAGAGGGAGGTAATAGTTTTATCTGGACACCTTCTACTATAATGGGTGGTAACTCAATAGGGGGTCATCCAGGAATGAATAGTAAGGGTTTAGCTTATGTGCATCATGGTGGCTCTTGTTGGATTAATCGTAAACCAAGAGAAAAATGGACTCATGGTATGTCAATGGCTATTGCGGTAATTCATACTTTACGATATGCAAAAGGGGCTGATCAGGCAAAGCAAATGCAACTTGATTACCCTGATGGGTGTAACCATTTAGGAGGATTCTGGGTAGATACCAAAGGAAAAGGCTGGATAATAGAATCAGGTAACAATCCAAAAGCTATAAGAAAACCAGGTGATTATGGGGAAATTGATTATTTATATGCGACAAATAATGGACTTTGCAGAGAGGTAGAGGGTTGTCAGTGTCTTTCTCCTTCAAAGCGGAATGTTTATATTAGACATGGAGGATGGCTGGGAACAGGTGCGACAATAAGCAGTGTTGCCAGGAACCTACAGTTATGGAATATGTTACACAATTACCATGGAAATATAGATTTGGATTTTGTAAAGATGATGTGGCGCTTTAGTACCAAAGCCCCGGAATATAATTCACTTGAGGAAGCAGAAAAAGCCTATTATATTAGTCAGGGAAAAGGATGGGAACAGACAATTGGGAATCTTTGTAATACAACAGTAGGTATCTTACAACCCGATAATGGGAATCATGGTTTGTACCATGCTTCATGGGGATGTTTACATCGTAAGTTATTCCCTTTTGCTCCTGGTAAGCACTATTATACGGAAAATCAGACCTTTTCTTTATATGAAATTAAACTACATAAATCCCCGGAAAATGTTATTATTGAAGCTCGAGACAGAGCACAATATGATTTATATTTTGCAAATCAAGAATTAAGTAAACTTACCTATTATGATATCGCATATGCCTCCTTGGAAAATATTTTTAATAAAGCTGCTAGGGAATGGTATAAAGGAGATTATTATCAAGAAATTTCTTCTTGTGGGAAAGAGGATAATATGATTAATGAGCTAAATAAATCTTTAAGATGTTTTACCAGATCACAAGTTTTTGCTCGTCAGATCATTAATGCATTTAAATTACCTCCTTGTTGTCCTGAAGACTTAGGTTTACAACCATACAAAAGATTGGTCAAATAAACTATGATTTTCTATAATCAAAATTACAGGAGTAGTTAGAGTTGGTTTGAATAAAATTAGGATAGATTACTATAAACATAATAAAGGAGTTGAAGAAAAATTTATAAAAATGATCCTTAAAAAATATTTGAGAGGAACGGTTTATTGGGTTACTTATATTGCCAAAGGGGGCAAATAAAAATGTAATTTAGTTTAACATTAGGAATATAGGTTATTTATTTGAGGGGTATACAGTTATAAGGGTTATCCATCTTTGTTGACCCAATAGTAGGGTAAAATGAACTGTATTTCGATGATAATTCTGTTATTTAAGGAAATATTATTATTGAAATAAATTAAGTTAATTAATATATAAAAACGGAGGAATATAAATGTCTGGATTGAGTGATGTTATTAGAGAAATATTGAAATTATGTGAAGTAGAGTCTGGAGAGAAAGTTGTATTATATACTGGCCAGGAATACGATAGAAGACTTCTTGATGAATATATGGTAGCATTAAAGAGTATAGGAGCCGACTTTTTACGAGTAATAGCACCGGTTTATAGTAAAAAAGGTAAAATAGTTAATGCAGGTGGCCAACCATTAGCCTGCAAGTTATTTGAAGAAGCAGAAATGGTAGTCTATGCGTTACCCCCTGAACCATACTGGGGAGAAGGTATTCCCAGAGTAGCACAACTTCATACCCCACAGTTTAGAGCAGTTCGGGAAAAAAATCCGGCCTTACGTTGGTTACAAGTTGGATTACCTCATCCGGAAATCAATTACAGAAGACTTTTCCCTAGTCAAGAAATGATAAGACGTTCAAGGTCAGGTGCTAAAGTAATGGACCAAGCTGAAGAAATTTTACTAACCAGTGAAAATGGAACAAATTTTACCTGTTATAAAAAAAATATACCAGGGGAATATCAAATTGGAATAGTAACCAAAGATCACACATGGGATAATTATGGGTGCGGCAATGTATCCAGTCATCCTATTCAAAATACTGCTACCGGCACTATTGTAGTTAGCCCTGGAGACCATTGGCATCATCCCAATTCCCCGGAAGCCTTAAGTATTGTAAGAGAACCTATTAAAATAATATTTAAAGATGGTCAAATAACAAGTATTGAAGGAGGAGTTGAAGCCAGATTAATCAAAAGAGCCTTAGATCAAACAAACAATGAATCTGGGATAGGAGTTGCTCACATTGGCTGGGGCACTCATGAAGGTGGCGTATGGTTAGAAGATAGGTTATTTAATGTTGCTGATTGGGAAGGTACTTATGGCAGCATAATGGTTCATTTTGGAGGTTATAGAGGATTGGGCAGTAGTCATTTCTCTGGTCCAACTATGATGGATACCAATTTTTATTTAGACGGGAAACCCATTATTGAGAATAATAAAATTGTTCATCCAGATTGTAAGTAAAGGGTAAGATGGTAGATAATATTCAACCTGCCTGCATTATATTAATTGATTTTAACAATAGGATGTGTAAAAATATTTCTTTTTAAAGAAACTGTGGAATCAAGTGAATATTTTTTGTAATTTTGTAATTAACAAAATCGGAGGCAATTTTTGCTAAGTGAAAAGAAAACCAGTTTTAATTGATGATATACTAAAATATAAATTTATGTCCGATGTTCAGATTTCGTCAGATGGCAAAAATGTTTCATTTATTGTAAAACAAGCTAGTGCTGATCAAGGTTGTTATATTTCAGATATATATATTATTAATTTAATAAATTATAAAATTAATAGGTTAACAAATTCAGGTAAGATAATTCAATATTTCTGGGTAAATAGAGGTCAAGAAATACTATATATAGAAAGGAATGAAAATGATAAAAAAGGTAATTCGCTTTATAAAGCAACAATATCAAATAAAGCCATTAATAAAATATGTCTAATACCAAGAAAAGTCTTATCTGTGAGAAATATAGATGATAGTACTTTGTTGTATACAGCTTGGGTAAATTTAAATAATGATACAGATAGTGTTGAAAAAGATTACCATGTTCTTGATGAAATCCCTTTTTGGAAAAACGGTAAAGGATTTAGGAATAAATGCCGAGTACATCTTTTTTTATATAATATAAAAAATAAGGAGGAGCAGGAGCTTGTAAAAGGCTATAATGATGTTACTTCTTATGACTACATGAATAATCAGGTTATTTATTCTAGTAAAAAATACAAAAATAAAGAAAATCAAAAACATGAGCTTTGGATACTTGATCTATCTAGTAAAATTAGTACCTGCGTTTCTTATTATGATTATTTAATAGAAATAGTACATTTTTTGAATAATGAAACAGTAGTTATCCTGGGAACTGACATGAAGAAATACGGGATTCGCCAAAGTAGGGAAGTGCTTTCCTTTAACCTTAAAACAAAACATTTTAAAAATATAACTCCTGGTTGGGATCGCATGATAGGGAACTTTGTTAACAGTGATTGTCGACTTGGCTTAGGCCCGATAAGTCGGGTGAAGGATAATCATCTTTATTTGTTGATTACTGAAGGGTATTCTTGTTACCTTGATAGCATTAATAAATCAGGGAAGATAAAACGAGTCATCTCTGCCAATGGATCTGTTGATTCATTTGATGTTCTGTATGACAAAGTTGTTTTTATTTCCTTACGAGAAGATAAACTTCAGGAAGTGTATTTATTGAAAGATAACAAGGAATATCAACTTACATACCTTAACAAGGAAATAATGTCGAATAGGGAAATCTCTATTCCGAAACATTTTACTTTTAGATCAAAGAATGGAGAAAAAATAGATTCATGGATTATAAAACCTTTTGATTTTATAGATAATAGGAAATATCCAGCCATTCTTATGATTCATGGTGGCCCTAAGACAGTTTATGGTTCTATTTTTTTTCATGAACTACAGGTTCTTACAGCGCAGGGATATACTGTATTTTATTGTAATCCTCATGGGTCGGCAGGAAAAGGTGATGCTTTTGCAGACATACATGAAAAATATGGTGAAATAGATTATGAAGACATAATGTCTTTAGTTGATCATACTACTGAAAAATTTCCATTTATAGATAAAAACCGACTTGGTGTTATGGGTGGTTCATATGGTGGCTTTATGACTAATTGGATTATTGCTCATTCAAATATTTTTAATGCGGCTTGCTCCCAAAGGGGCATATCAAACTGGATTTCAAAATTTTGTTCTACAGAAACTGGTTATTTCATTAATGCTGACAGAGGGACACCATGGGAGGAAGATAAAGGTAAAAAGCTATGGTGGCATTCTCCGCTCTGTCATGCCGATAAAGTAAAGACTCCATTACTGCTTGTTCATTCAGAAGAGGATTATAATGTAACATTTTTTGAAAGTATTCAGATGTTCACTGCATTGCGGTACCATGGAGTTGAAAGCAAATTAGTCTTATTTTCTGGAGAGAACCATAATCTATCCAGAGCAGGAAAGCCTCGTAATCGTATATCACGGTTGCTAGAAATTTTATCATGGTTTAAAAAATATTTAGAGTCTCAAAAAAAACAATAGCAAAATACTGTTATTATACTGTACGGTAGAAATTATCATATTCATCGTTCTTCTTTTTAACAAAAAGATAAGGCAAGTCTAGTTTTCTTGGTTAATTCAATTCTTGGTAAAAAGGAGAAACTGTTAAATGCAAGTTCTGGAAAAGGCAAAGAAGTCCATTTGAATTTTATTATTCTACAAAGATTATTTAATGTAAGAATTAAAATATTTTATATCTTTATATTCGGAATAAGTATTTTGAATACAAAGTATAGATATATTAAATTGTGTCTAAACATTATTAAGAAAAATGCAGGTTATAAAATGAAGCAAAAAACGAGTGAACTAAAAGACAATTATTATTATTCAATATTCTTTATGTTGTTTGCTTCTTTTTGTTTTGCTATAGTGCCAATTATTATTAAATCCTTAGATGAAATACCTTTGATGGAAGTTGTTTTCTTTAGAAATTTTGTTTCTATGTTAGTTATTCCAGTAATATTGTTTTGGAGAAAAATACCAATATATGGGAATAATAAGAAATTTTTAATACTTAGAGGCATATTTGGGTATCTTGGAATCATAGGAATGTATTATGCTTATACTAAAATGCCAATAATTGATGCAGTAGCTATTCATAGAATTAGCCCATTTCTTATTATAATCTTATCATCAATTATTTTAAAAGAAAATACTACCTTTAATCATATATTTATAATTCTTTTGGCATTTTTGGGTGCTTTAATTGTTATAAAACCAGGATTTAGAGTAGATGTTTTACCTGTAATTATTGCATTGCTTGCAACGTTATGTGTATCAATCTCTCATATTATTATTAGATATTTACGTCATACTGATAATTTTTTAGTGATAATTAACTATTTTTCCTATATTAGTGGTATATTAGCTATTTTTTTTCTTATTCAGCAGAAAAATTTTATAATTCCAAAATCTCTGGATTTAATTAAATTGTTGCTAATAGGAATAATTAGCATTGGGGCACAGCTTGGAGTAACGATATCCTACCAATATGCACCTGCCAATAAAGTCTCAGTTTATCTTTATACACAAATATTGTTTGCTGCTATGCTAGAATTAATTTTTTTTGGCGTTCTTGCAGATTTTCTATCTATAACAGGTGCATCACTTGTTTTATTAGCGGGAATAATAAATTTTTTCTATAATCGAGCTATAAATATAGTTAAGTAAATAATTATATGTAGTATACATTCACTAATTCCTTCCTGTTTTACAGAACAATATTTTCCCCAAGAATATATTTTTAACTTACATAATGCCTTAATTAAAATTTGCTTTTTTTCTAACAATAATGTAATTTTAATAATACAAAGACAAAATACATTTTAGAATGAGGTAACAATAAATGAGTGCATTAAGAAGTGATAAAGTAATGAAAGGAATAACCGGGGCTTATGCCAGAGCAATGTATCGTGCTGTTGGGTATAGTGAAAAAAGTTTAACCAAACCCAAAGTTGCCGTGGTAAATTCTTTTAGTGAAACCAATCCTGCCCATTATCCTCTTAGAGAATTAGCAAAATATGTCCGGGAAGGAATTTATATCGGCGGTGGAATGCCTGTTGAATTTAATACTATAGCACCTTGCGATGCCGTCGCCCAGGGGAAGGGGATGCATTGCATCCTCCCTTCCAGAGATCTTATTACAGCATCTATTGAATTGATGGTTGAAGCCCACCAATTTGACGGGATGGTTATGTTGTGTTCCTGTGATAAGATTGTTCCGGGCATGTTAATGGCAGCTGCTCGCCTCAAATTGCCCACTATTTTTATGACCGGTGGTGCCATGATGCCTCGAAAAATTGGAGATGATAATATGGTTACCTGTGATATTAAAGAGGCAATGGGAAGAGTCAAAGCAGGTTTTATTAATGATGATGAATTCCAGAAAATTGAATCAACCGTCTGTGCAACAAGAGGAACTTGTTCTATGATGGGAACGGCTTTTACGATGAGTTCTATTGTTGAAGCGCTGGGTCTTTCTTTGCCCGGAACCACTACCATGCTTACCGTGGATTCGAGGAGATATCAGATTGCCCAGGAAGTGGGTGAGAGAATAGTACAATTAGTCAAAAAAGATATTAAGGCCTCAAAAATAATTACCAAAAATTCCATTGACAACGCAATTCGCGTATTGATGGCATTAGGCGGATCTACCAATGCAATTCTACATTTACTGGCAATTGCAGAGCAGATTGACTACAAAATATCTTTGGAAATGTTTGACCAAGTAAGCAGCGAAACACCGCTTTTGGCTAAGTTTAAACCTGCTTCTCAATATAATATCACTGATTTTGATGAAGCCGGTGGTGTACAAATGTTATTAAAAGCTTTACAATCTTTGCTTTATACTGAAGGTATAACCGTAACCGGAACGACATTGGGTGAGAATTTATCTAAAATTAAACTAAATACCGGAAAAGTTATACATTCTTTAGATGATCCCCTGGCACCTCAAGGGGGTATTGCAGTTTTAAAAGGCAATTTGGCTTCTGAGGGAGCAGTAGTAAAACAAAGTGGAGTTGTGCCAAAAATGCAAGTTCATTCCGGAACTGCAAAAACGGTAGATTCAGAAGAAGAAGTAAAAGATTTGTTGCTTTCCGGAAAAGTTAAACCCGGTGATATTTTAGTTATTAGATATGAAGGTCCCAAAGGTGGGCCGGGAATGAGGGAACTTTCTCTTCCGGCTGCCATCCTGGTTGGTTTAGGATTAGGAGATTCGGTAGCCATGATTACAGATGGTCGCTATTCTGGAGCAACAAGAGGCCCTTGTATAGGCCATGTATCTCCGGAAGCTGCCGTAGGAGGGACTATTGCTTTGGTAGAAGATGGGGATATTATTGAAATAGATATTCCAAAGAGAAAATTAGAGTTAAAGGTTTCAGAAAATGAATTGGAAACAAGAAGAAAAAAATGGAAACCCAAAGCTTTAAGTATTCCCAAGAATAGTTTTCTACATACTTATTCTAAATTAGTAAGTTCAGCAAGTACCGGTGCAGTTTTTAAATAACCTGCAATATAGATGTTCTAATTTTTATAAAGGTTAGACCTGCTAAAAAAAATTTGCAAAATATAAAGCAGTGTATTATATTTAATATATATTTGTTAAACAGTTTAACAGTTGAACAAAAATGTGAAGGGAGAGTCTGAAATTTTAAAAAAATTAACAAACAATCCCAAGATACCAGAAAAAGTAATCGAATCTTTATCTCGAGAAATCACTAATGAAAATATTAAAATTGGCCAAGAACTACCTGCAGAAATAAAAATGGCTGAAATGCTTGGTGTAAGTAGAGGATCATTAAGAGAGGGTCTGGCTATTTTAGAATTTTTAGGAGTTATTATTTCTCAAGGTCGAAAAAAAACCCTGGTAAGAGATGCTAACAAGATTCAAAAACTTCTTAACCTGATTAAATTGTCTTCTAATCATGATATTATCTGTGATTTATTGGAATTTAGGCGCATTTTGGATTTATCCATCGTTGGCCTGGCTTGTGAGCGTGCTAATGGAAAAGATTTAATAAACCTTGAAGAAAATATAAATAGTCTAAGAAAAAATCCTGATGATAAAAAAGCTGATTTTCAGTTTCACATAAACCTATCCAGGGCCTGCCACAACACCTTTTTTGCAGCAATCGAAGAATTATTAATATACATGTATGAAATTATTAGAGAAAAATCTTCTTTGTTTCCTGGAAGAAAAGAGCAAATTGTCAAAGAGCATGAAGATATTCTAAATGCAATAAAAAAGAGAGATATTTTTCTTGCACGCGAGAAGACCAATTATCATCTACAGAATATTGAAAAAATATTAAAAACCAGAAAATAACTTTAAAAAAATTAAACCTCATTTTAGAGGATTCTTAAAGTCACCCGCTATGCGGGTGCGATGTTTCTGTTTACTTTAAATCAAAGGGATAAAATAAATTGATTTTTTCCAAAATAAAAAATATATTGCCCTATTAATTAAAAACTTTAATGTGCAACCGATACTCTTCTTCCATTTCTACCCTCTTGAGGTGGGATTAAGGTGGGGGTGAACCTTCTCCCTCCGAGTAGAGAGGGAAATTCTCAAATATCTTTCGAGGGGCAGGGAAGTATAATAAAAGGATAATTTTATAATAATAATTAGTAAGATGTCTTTTAGGAAAGTTTGTGAGTTGACTTTTGATACAGTATCTAAAAAGGAGTGAGATTAATGAAAATTTCTTTTCAGGAAGAAAGCCAGTTAGAAATATATAAAATAAAAGAGAAGATTGAAAAGAAAAAAATAAGTAGGGAAGAGTTACTTGAAAAAATTTCTAAGGAAAAGCTCTTATCGATGTACCGGGATATGGTTAGAACAAGAGTATTTGACGACAAAGTAAAGGAAATGCTAAACAAAGGTTTTTCAATTTCCGAACATTCTACTTTGGGTCAGGAAGCAGGACCAATTGGAGCTTGTAGTGCATTAAAATCTGATGACTATATTTTACCCTATCATAGAGGTTGGGCCTGGGCAATTGGCAAAGGGATGGATCCAAAATACCTGCTTGCTGAATTATTAGGCAAAAAAGCCGGTTATAACAAAGGTAAGGCCGGTCCACATTTGGGAAGTTATGAATTGGGAATATTGGGACGTTCAGGAGTACAGTCTGCTCACATCCCAATCGGAACTGGGGTCGGTTTGGGAATTAAATATTCCGGCAAGAAAAAAGTATGTATTGTATTTTTTGGTGACGGGGCTTCTAATAATGGGAATTTTCACGAGGCTTTGAATATGGCCAGTGTATGGAAAGTTCCGGTTATTTACTTCTGCGAAAACAATTTGTATGCTATTTTTTCTTCTGCCATAGATACAACTTCAACAAAAAATATCGGTAGTAGATCAATAGGTTATGACATGGAAAATTTTGTTATAGATGGCAATGATATTTTGTCAATTTATTACGCTACTTCCAAAGCAGTAGAGAGAGCACGAGAGGGGAAAGGCCCTACTTTAATTGAAACCAAAACATATCGGTGGGAGGGTCATAACCCCGGCCTTGATAAAATACATTATGGGGGTTACCGACCTAAGGAAGAAGTAGACTCCTGGAAGGAAAAATGTCCTATAAATCGGTTAGAAAAAGATTTAGTCAAACAAGATATATTAAATAATGAAAAAGTGGAAGAGATTAGATCGAAAGCTAGAAAAGAAATGGATATAGCGGAAGACTTTGCCGTAAATAGTGAATATCCAACTAAAGAAGATTATTTATCAGATGTTTTTTGTTAAATACAGATTGAGAGGGCAAAAACAATGGATAGAGAAATAACTTTTGCTGTTGCTTTGAGAGAAGCAATATATGAGGAAATGAAAAAAGATGAAAAAGTCTTTGTTATGGGAGAAGACATACGATATAGCGTCTGGGGTGTAACTGGCGGATTAAATGAGGAATTTGGCAATGAGAGAGTCCTGCATACTCCTATTTCTGAAAATGGATTTACCAGTGCTGCATTGGGGGCAGCTTTAATGGGAATAAGACCAATAGTTGAATTAATGTATAGTGATTTTTTATTATTAGCAGGAGATGCAGTTATCAACGAAGTAGCCAAGTACCGTTACATGTGTGGTGGCGGAAAATTTAAAGTGCCCCTGACTATCAGGGCAGCCGGTGCGGGTATAGGAACAGGTTCCGGTTTGCATCATTCGCAAAGCGTGGAAGCGACTTTTATCCATTATCCTGGCTTAAAAATAGTTATACCTTCCACTCCTTATGATGCCAAAGGTCTTCTGAAAACTGCAATCAGGGATGATAATCCGGTAATATTCTTTGAAAATAAGCTTTTGTATGGTAAGAGAGGTTCGGTACCTGAAGAGGAATACAATATTCCCTTTGGCAAAGCTGCTGTGCGACGCAAAGGAAAAGATGTTACTGTTGTATCCTGGAGTTATGCCTGTCATAAAACTATGGAAGCAGCAGAAAAATTAAGTCAAGAAAACATTGAGGTGGAAGTAATTGACCCAAGAACACTGGTTCCGTTTGACAAAGAAACTCTCTTTCAATCTATCAAGAAAACAAACAAATTAGTCATTGTCGAAGATGGAGTAAAAAATGGTGGTGTCGGAAGCGAGATTGCCGGTATAGTTGCCGAAGAGTTGATTACCGAAATTGATGCGCCAATAAAAAGAGTAGGTGCCTTTAATGTGCCGATTCCGGGAAGTCGTTATGGTGAAAAATTCATTGTGCCTTCTGTTGAAGATATTGTGCAGGCTTGTAAAGAAGTGATTTATTAGGAGGATTTTCGAAATGACTGAAGTAAAATTGCCCAGTTTGGGTGTTGCTATCCAGGATGCCAAGATAGTTAGCTGGCTGAAAGAGGAAGGCGAACAAGTAAAAAAAGATGAACCAATTGCTGAGGTAGAAACAGATAAGGTTACCTTTGAAGTTGTTTCACCCATAGATGGGTTTTTAATTAAAAAATTATACAGTGTTGGTGACTTAGTACAAGTAAACGAAGCATTGGCCTTAGTAAATGAAAAGAAAGATAAATCTATTTCTATTAAAGATAATCGGAATGAGAATAAAGGGCAAAAACAAAATAAGGAAAATAATTTTGGTAAAGAAGAAATAGACACCAGCAGAAAAAAATTTGCAGTTAAATCAACTCCTGCCGCTAAACATATAGCTAAGGAAAACAGGCTTGATTTGGATAAAATAATTGGTTCCGGGCCTAATGGTTTAATATCCAAAGATGATGTTTTAAAACATCTCAGGCAAGTAGATTCTAATGAAAAAGGTGAAATTGAAAAAGAAGAAGAGGTTATTAATTTTGAAGGTGTACGCAAACAGGTAGCAGAAAGATTGTCAGCAAGTAAAAACAGTAAAGTACAGGTAACTACAACGATAGAAGTAGATGTTACAGAATCAGAAGCTATTAGAAATATGATTAAGTCAGAGCTAAAAGAAGAACATGGAATACGTCTTTCATTGTTAGCTTTTGTAATAAAAGCGGCAATCGAGGCAATAAAGAAATTTCCAATCTTAAATTCATCATTGGAAAAAGATAAGATTATTATTAAAAAATATATCAATTTTGGAATAGCCGTGGAAAGTTCACGAGGACTAATCGTACCTGTTATCCATCATTCCGAAAAACTATCTTTCTGGCAATTAATAGTAGAAATCGACAAACTTATTAAAAAAGCCAGAGAGGGAGCATTAACACCTGATTATATAGGTGATGGAACAATTACCATCTCAAATGCAGGAAGTTTTGGCTCCGTTCTTTCTACACCTATTATTCAAGGTAACCAGAGTGCTTTGCTTTGGATGGGCAAGATGACAAAACGTCCGATTGTTGATGAAAATGATCGAATTAAAATAAGAAAAATAATAAATTTATGCATTTCATATGACCATCAGGTTGTTGACGGTGCCAAGGTTGCACAATTCTTAAATGAAATTAATATCTGGCTTGAGAACCCGGCCAAATTGTTGATGAATGAATTGAAAAAATAATGATTATAAAAGGAGAGTATTTTGGATAACTGTTATGCCATGGTACTGCTTTCACCAGGAAAATTTAAGCAAGAAACTTTTCAAATTCCTGAAATAAAAGATGACCAACTGCTATTAAAGGTTGAGATGGTATCCATTTGCGGTAGTGACCGTCATTTATTTGATGGAACTCACAAAGCCAGCTCTTTTCCTAAGATATTAGGGCATGAGATCGTTGGGTTTGTTAATCAGATTGGCAAACAAGCATCCAGGGATTATAAATTAAAAATTGGTGACCGCGTAACCGTTGAACCATATATAACATGCAATACTTGTGAATACTGTCTATCCGGAGAATACCAGTTCCATACTCCCAGAAAGAACTATGGAGTAAGTCTGAACTGTGATCAACTACCTTATCTTTTGGGTGGATATAGTGAATATATGTTTATTTTACCCGGAAGTAAACTTCATAAAATCAACCAGGATGTTCCTGCCGAATCTGCCTGCCTTTCTTCTGTAATCGGGAACGGGATAAGATGGGTAAAGACAAAAGCACAGATAATTCCGGGAGAGGCGGTAGCTATTCTTGGAGCCGGAGCACAGGGTTTGGCTTCTGTGGTAGCTGCAAAAGAAGCCAAGGCTAACCCTATTATTGTACTGGGAATAAGTAAGGATATAAACAAATTTAAATTAGCCAGGGAGTTTGGTGCTGATTATATAATTGACATGCAAAAAAAGGACCCTATAAAAGAGATAGAAAGAATTACTAATGGTAGAATGGTTGAGGTAGCCATAGAATGTGCCGGAGTGGAGACTACAGTACAGACTACACTTTCAATGGTACGACCCGGTGGGAGAATTGTGTTAGCAGGTTTAACAGGTGGGAAACAGGTTAGTTTATGTACCGATCATATCGTAAATGATGAATTAATTGTAAAAGGCGGACATGGACAAGCTGGAAATGTTGAAGATGCAGTACAAATAATTAATTCCAGAAAATATCCCATTGAGAAAATGATTACTCATAATTTTTCTTTGGATAAAGTACAGGAAGCGATGGAGTTATTTTTGTCTGCACCTCCGGAGTGTACCAGGATAGGTTTAGTTCCTTGAAAAACATACTTGTAAAATATATTATAATAAAGAAGGAGGTGATATAATAATTAAAATAGTAAATTGCTTATTTGTGAAAAATTACCCGAAAATAAAAAAAATAGAAAAGGAGAAACAAAAATGTTTAGAATGAAAAAAATTTTATTAATATGTGTTGTATTATTTTTTGTGGTATCTTTTTTATTCAATTCTGCTGTTGCCCAAACCGATTGGTCGAAGTATCCTGAAAGAGATATTACAGTAGTATTAGACTATAGTCCAGGCGGAGGAAGTGATACTCTTGCTCAAGCAGTTCATCCCTGGTTATCAGAATACCTGGGTACAAATCTGATTAATGTTTACAAACCAGGAGCGAATGCAGCAGTTGGTTTAACCTATTGGGTAGAGAATATGGAACCTGATGGCTATAACATGAATATAACCTGTACTCCCGGAACTTACGGGAATCCCATAATGAATCCGGAAGAGGTAAGTTATTCCATGGATCAGATTGAACCGCTGTTTAACGTTGTTACCGATCCCGGCGTGTTATTGGTAAGGGCTGAGAGCCCATTCCAGACCTTCGAAGAATTTGTTGAATATGCTAAGGAAAACCCACGTATGGTAACTGTGGGAAATTCCGGTATTGGCGGAGATGATTGGATTGCAGTTAATCTGTTAAATCAACAGGCAGATATTGAAATAATTGCTGTTCCTTTTGCCGGTGATGGTCCTTCCTGGCAGGCTGCCTTAGGAGGGCATATTACAGCTACTTCTAACAACTTAGGAATTACCTATCCCCAAATTAAGGATGGTGCTTTGAGAGCTTTGGCAATTTACACTGAAGAACGTTCTCCTCTCATTCCTGATGTACCAACTGCTCAAGAGTTAGGTTATGATATTGTCAGTGGTTCTAGCCGTGGCTATTCAGTTTTAAAAGGTACCCCACAGGAAGCCATCGACAAACTTGAAGAGGCCTTCTGGAAGGTAATGGAGGATGAGGAGTTTTTGGCAAATGCCGAGAAGATTGGCTTGCCTTTAGATCCTAGAGGTCCTGAAAATTATTCCAATTTCTTGGATAAATTAACTAAAGACTTTGAAGTTGTTTGGGAAAAGGTAGGAGAATAAAATAGAATAGTAGAAAATGATTATATGAGGAATGAGAAAATTATTCTCATTCCTCATATATATGAAATTTATTAATCTATTCATTTAAATTTTGAAAGTGGGTGTCAATATTGATCAAAGCTAATCGATATATTGCTATTATATTAATTATTATTTCAGCTTTTTTATTTCAAAAGACATTTAACTGGCCTTCTGCTCCTGCAATGCTTCCCAGGTTAATTTTAACCATTATTATTGTTTTAAGTATTCTCCTATTTGCTAGAAGTAAAATAAGGAAAGGGGTATCTGAAACAAATATCTTCGAGGGAGTTTCGGTTCTCCGGATCTTTTTCACAATCATAACAACGATTTTATACATTATATTTGCAAATATTTTGGGATTTTACTTTTCTACATATCTCTTTTTGCTAATAATGTTCTTTTATTATGGTATGAAAAAAATTCATTGTTTTATAGTTCCTTTTCTAATCATTTTAGTGTTATTTTTTATTTTTGACTACTGGTTGAGAGTTCCTACTCCAGATGGTTTATTTATTTGATTTTGAAAATCATATCTTTGAATTACTTTTTAATTATAAATATAAATAGTTTTTAATACTTTACGGAGGATTATACAATGATAATTAATTATTTACTGATTGCCTTAGGTCATGTTTTTGATCCTCTTACTCTTTTGGCTATTTTTGCAGGAGTAGTTATAGGGATTGTAATCGGGGCTATGCCGGGTCTTTCCGCAACAATGGGGGTAGCACTTTTGCTTCCTATAACCTTTGGCATGGAACCCGGAATTGGTTTACCTATGTTGGTAGCACTTTACTGTGGTGCTATGTATGGAGGGTCTATTTCTGCTATATTATTGCATACACCAGGAACTCCTGCGGCAGCCGCAACCTGTTTAGACGGTTACCCTATGGCGCAAAAAGGGCAAGCAGGAAAGGCAATTGGATTTTCTCTAGTTGCTTCTTTTTGCGGTGGTATAATCAGTGCTTTTGCTTTGTTGTTTATTGCCCCTGCATTGTCTAAGGTAAGTTTACTTTTCGGACCCCCGGAATATTTTTCTCTGGCTATATTAGGATTGACATTAATAGCAACTCTAACTCAAGGGGACTGGATTAAGGGGTTATTATCCGGAAGTTTTGGTCTGCTTGTTGCCATGATCGGTTTGGATATTGTTACCGGTCAGTCCCGTTTTACTTTTGGCCAGGTGGAGTTATTAAGCGGAATACCTTTGGTAGTTGCCCTTATAGGAATGTTTTCCATATCTCAAGCAATAATTCTTATTGAGAAAAAAATAAGTGGTAAAGTCGAAGCTAAAAAAGTTTCCGGAAAAATATTTCCTTCTTTGAGTGAGTTAAAATCAGTATGGTTTACAATTTTACGTTCTTCGATTATCGGGACCTGGGTCGGTATGGTACCAGGGACCGGAGGAGATCTGGCAACCTGGGTTGGCTATAATGAAGCAAAAAGAAGTTCCAAAAACTCTGAACTTTTCGGTACCGGGATACCCGAAGGAGTAGTTGCCTCCGAAGCTGCCAATAATGCTGTAACAGGCGGATCCTTAATTCCTTTGATGGTCTTAGGAATACCGGGAAGCTCGGTAACTGCAGTTCTATTAGGTGGATTCTTAGTTCATGGATTAAGGCCTGGTCCAAAATTTATGACTGAGTATGGTGATCTGAGCTTTACAATTATTCTTTCGCTATTTGTTGTCAATATTATTATGCTGCTTTTAGGAATATTTTTTGGTAAGCTGGGAGTTTTAATAACTAAGGTTAAAGATGAATTACTCGCACCGGTTATTATTACTTTGAGTGTGATTGGTTCATATGCTATTAATAATAACATGTTTGATGTTAGTATGATGTTTGTTTTCGGATTATTAGGCTATGTTATGGTGAAATATAATTTTCCCAGGGCACCTATGGTACTGGGATTAATATTGGGTCCCCTCGCTGAAACAGGATTACAACAGTCACTTCTGATATCTTCCGGCAATTGGATGATATTTTTTACCAAACCATTATCTCTGGGATTGTTGATATTAGCTTTTATTTCTTTAAGCTCTGCAATTATCAAAGATGTAAGACGAATAAAAAAGACAATAAAGGGTAAAGAATCAGAATCAAAGGTGGTTGATACTGAATAAAATTGCCATTGCCTTATACCTTATATTAGTATATTGAGTTAGATTAATTATTTGTAGAGTGAGTGACATCCTTAAGTATTAGCTGGGAATTAGTCAATCTTCAATTCAAAAAATAAAAAAGAAAAATGGAGGAAAAATTATGTCGTATTTGGGTTTTCGAATATTAGAAGATTTTAAAAGACCTTCTAAGGATTTAGTTGAAAAATTTAAAGGTATCCCGGTTGCCAATATTGCAGACTGTATGAACCGTATTTTTTGTGTAGATTCAAAGATCAACATGGTCAATAAAAAGAAGGATTTGCAGATGATTGGAAGTGCATTAACAGTAAAAACTAGAACTATAGATAATCTGTTAGTGCATAAGGCAATCGATATAGCTAAACCAGGAGACATTATTGTTGTTGCAGCCGAAGGAGACACTCATAGTGCTATTATAGGAGAAATTATGGCACTTATGGCAGAAAAGAAAGGTGTAGTAGGATACTTGATTGATGGATGTGTACGTGATTTTGAAGCAATTCAAGCTATGGATTTTCCGGTATTTGCTATTGGTGCGAGTCCCAGGG
The DNA here is from genome assembly GCA_964586485.1 of uncultured Atribacterota bacterium. Lineage (GTDB taxonomy): Bacteria > Atribacterota > Phoenicimicrobiia > Phoenicimicrobiales > Stramentimicrobiaceae > CAYWJZ01. Next base: position 17,762 of record CAZPII010000008.1, read on the forward strand.
GACCTTATAAAGATGGACCTGGTGAAATAAATTTCCCTATTTCATGCGGAGGGGTTGTTATTAACCCAGGCGATATTATTGTGGGGGATAAAGACGGAGTAGTAATAATACCTCCGGCTGAGGCAGAAAATATTTATGAAGAAGCCAGAAAAGTTTCAGAAAAGGAACAGGTAATTTTAGAAAATATCAAAAAAGGAGATTTTGGAGATAGAAGTTGGATTGATGCTAAATTAAAAGAAAAGAATTGCCGTTTTATTTAAAACAAATTTAAAAAATTTCTTAAAAAGGAGAGAATAATGAAAAAAAATAAATTAAGACAACTATTACAGGAAGGGAAACCTACAATTGCAACACGCGTTCTTTCTGCATGGCCCGGTATAATTGAGATGATTGGTCGTACTGGAATTATCGATTATATTGAATTTGTTGGAGAATACGCTCCTTGGGATTTACACGATTTAGAAAACATTGCGCGGGCAACTGAATTATTTGATATGTCTGCTATGATGAAGGTAGACCAAAATTCAAAAGGCTTTATTGCACAGAGAGCATTAGGAAGTGGAATTCAAAATATATTATTTACTGATATTAGAAATGCCCAAGATGCTGAAGAATGTGTCAAATTAGTTAAACCGGAAACACCGGAATTTATGGGAAACAATGGTTCACATAATCGCAGGAATGTTGGTTACGGACTGGAGGGAGGTTCTCCTGATTATGTGAATGCCATGAATGATGCTGTTATTGCCTTAATGATTGAAAAGAAAGGTGCCATTGATCATTTAGATGAAATCCTAGCTTTAAAAGGTATCGACATATTACAGTTTGGTCCCAGTGATTATTCGCTTAGTATTGGTAGAGTTGGCCAGAAAAAACACCCGGATGTAAAGGAAGCAGAAATAAAAATGATAAAAGCTGCTGTACGTTTAGGTGTTCGCCCACGCTTGGAATTAGGATCTATTCACATCGACAAAGATCAGATAAAAGAATATATCGATCTGGGAGTAAAAGACTTTAATTTACCCCATGATACACTTGTTATGTACCAATGCGTAAAGGAAAATGGAGAAAATTTAAAAAATATTTTATCAGAATCATTTTAATAGATATTTTAAAGGAGATTCAGATGACCCATAAAATCAAGCGAGAGATTTTATATCAGTTTTGTAAGAATGTACTATCTAAAGCCGGTTGCTCTGAAGAAGATGCCTCTACTATTGCAGATTCACTTATTTTTGCCAATCTCAGAGGAATTGATTCCCATGGGATTATGAGATTTCCTTTTTATTTAAAAAGAGCTGAGGTAGGTGGAACCAATTGTAAGCCAAATATAACTTCTATTAAAGAGGGCATCTCTACAGCATTATTAGATGGTGACAATGGAATGGGTCAGGTAATTGGAGTTCATGCTGCTCAATTAGCAATACAAAAGGCAAGAAATACTGGTGTGGCAACGGTTGGGGTAAAAGGTAGTTCTCATTATGGAGCCGCTTCTTATTATTCAGTGCTTATTTCCCGGCAGAGAATGATTGGTTTTTCCATGACCGGAAATACCCAGGTTATGGCGGCCTGGGGTGGCGCTAATAAGGTCATTGGTAATAATCCTATTTCCGTTGCCGTACCATATAAAGAAGATATGCCCATTGTTTTGGATATTTCCATGAGCACTGTAGCAGGAGGCAAAGTAAGGCTTGCTGCAAAAAATAAAGAGAGAATACCGAAAGACTGGATTGTAGATAAAAATGGCGAATTTAGCGATGATCCCAACGCCTTAGCCGAAGGAGGAGCATTACTGCCCTTCGGTGGGCACAAGGGATACGGTTTAGCGGTAATTATTGAAATTCTATCCGCTGTTCTAACCGGTGGAGGCCTCTTAGGCCAGGTTCCCATGTGGATAAAAGACTTTGAAGAACCCTTAAATATTGGTCATATGTTTGGTGCTATCAATATCGAGAATTTTATCGAATACGATTTATTTTTAGAAAGACTGGAATACACAGTAGAACAGTTAAAAAACTCAACGGTGGCCAAAGGGTTTTCCAAAATCTATATTCCCGGAGAGATTGAATACGAAAAAGAAAAAGTAAGAAAAAAAGATGGAATCCAGATTTCTGAGGAAATTTATGCAGATCTCAAAAAGATCTCTGATTCCTATCAAGTGCCGCTAGATATTTCAGGCAAAATATAAGAAAAAAGCAGAACAAAAGTAACTAACAAAAAGGTACACCTCTCTCAGAGGTCCTTAAAACCACCTGCTAGGCGGATGCGATATTTACTAGAAATAACTAAAAAGATAAGGGGATAGAGATGAATTTTAAAGTATTAATTACCAAAACAATTCCGGAAGAAGGGCTGAAAGAATTAAGAAAGAAATGTGAAATTATAATGCCTGAGAAAGATGAATCGTTTTCGAATGAAAAACTTTTAAGTTACGCACCAGAAGTTGATGCGATAATACAGGCTAAAGTAAAAATTAAGGAAGAATTTATAAAGCGAACTAAAAAATTAAAAATTATCAGTGTTCTTGGTGCCGGATACGATGGTGTTGATCTGAAAGCAGCAAATCAAAAGAAAATATTTATTACCAATAATCCAAGAACAGTGACGGAGAGTACCGCTGAATTTTCAGTAGCTATCATGCTAGCTTTAACTCGCCGAATAGTTGAAGCTGACAATTATGTAAGATATAAGAATGATCAGAATTGGCATCTGTATCTCTATAATGGTAACACATTATGGGGAAAGAAGATCGGTATTGTTGGTTTTGGTAAAATTGGTGAATCAGTAGCGAGAAGATGTTTGGGCTTTGGCATGGAAATCTATTATTATGATTTATTTCCTAAAACAGAGATAGACCTTGAAGCTAAATTTTTACCATTCGAAAAGATTATATCAGACATGGATTACATTACTTTACATGTACCCTATTGCCAAGAAACCCACCATTTGATCGGGGAGACGGAGCTTGATAATATGAAAAAAAGTGCTTATCTGGTTAACGCATCTCGGGGGGCAGTTGTAAACCAAAAAGCCCTGATTAATGCCTTAAAGAATAAAGATATAGCCGGAGCCGCTTTGGATGTTTACGAAACGGAACCTTCTGTTCCGAAAGAACTAACCGAACTAAAAAATGTTGTGCTAACACCTCATATCGGGTCTGCAACAATTGAGACGAGAATAGCGATGGCCAAAGAATCTGCTGATAAGATTATTCAAACACTTGAAGGCAATATACCGGATGACTTGGTTAATAGAAAAGAAATTGGGATTGATTAAATTATAAGTAATTTTTTGAATTTTTATCAATTTGTTGTAAAAAAAACAATAAGAGTATCTTTTTATAAAAGCATTTAGTAATAGGCAATGAGGTACCCTGGTCAGTTATAATACCTTCTAGCTCTTCAATTTTTTCAACATATTAATAAATAAAATATTTAACCAATTATTGACATATCAACTAAGCACATGTATACTTGTTATTAATATCTACTACTAATAATAACTAATATATGTTGTTATTAAATAAAGAATTGTCTCAATCTATATTTGACTTGATATATAAAGGAAATAATGAATGTTTCATAGTGAAATTATTGGAGTGGGCAGTTATGTCCCTGAGAAGACGGTTACCAATAAAGAGATGCAAAATATCGTTGATACAACAGATCAATGGATTACTACCCGGACAGGAATTGTTGAAAGAAGAGTCTCTACCGGAGAAAGCACTACTCAACTAGCTATTAAAGCAGCAGATTGTGCCATTAAACATGCTGATATAGAACCTGCTGAAATTGATTTAGTTATTCTTGCTACTATTACTCCCGACTTTTTTACTCCTTCTACAGCCAGTCTGGTCCAGGCGAGCCTTGGATTAAAGGAAGTAGCCAGTTTTGATATTTCTGCCGGATGTACCGGATTTATTTATGGTCTGCAGATTGCAAACCAGTTTATTAAATCAGGCCAGAGTAAATGTGTTCTGGTAATCGGGGCTGAAATATTATCGAAAGTGCTTGATTGGAATGACCGGAATACCTGTGTTTTATTTGGTGACGGAGCAGGTGCAGCGATATTAAAAAGGGGTAAAAAAGAGGGTATCGTTTCAACATATACCGGTTCTTGTGGTGACCTGGATAGTTTATTAACGATACCG
>CAZPII010000009.1:0-20758 GCA_964586485.1 uncultured Atribacterota bacterium
TTTAACCGGCAAGAACTGCCAAGCTTTCTTGGCGCACACTCGATACCCGATACTGTCGACTCGATACTAAATCAAACTCCCGAATAGGCACTGAATCCGCCATCAATCGGCAATACAATACCGGTAACAAAACGAGCAGTATCGGATGCCAACCAGATGCAAGCACCGATCAAATCCTCAGGATCTCCAAAATTACCCATGGGAGTATGTGCAATAACCGATTGCCCTCTTAGTGTCAAATCTCCTGTTTCAGTAGTCAACAGATATTTATTCTGAGTAGTCAGAAAGAACCCGGGAGCTAAAGCATTTACCCGTAGTTTAGAGTTGTATTCCTGAGCAAAATGGACTGCCAGCCATTGGGTAAAGTTGCTGACTGAGGCCTTAGCAGCCGAGTAACCGGCAACCTTTGTCAGGGGACGAAATGCAGCCATGGAAGAAATATTAATAATGGAACCACCTTCCTCATTTTTCAACATCTCTTTGCCGAATACCTGAGAAGGAAAAATGGCTCCACCAAAAAGATTTAGTCCTACTACTTTTTCCAGCGCTTTTGACGGTAAATCAAAGAATGATTGTTCTTCTGAGGTTGTTGCTCCTTTTTGATTTCCACCAGCTGCATTAATCAATATATCAATTTGCTTAAAATCATTTATTATCTCTTCTTTGCAGGTTTTAATTTTTTCTACATCCATTGCATCTAAATAATACCCCTTGCTATTAATTCCTTCTTTTTGTAATTCTTCCACCAATGGCTTAGTATCAACAATATCGGCAATAGCAACACTGGCACCGGCATAACCAAGACCTTTGGCAATTACCGATCCCAATATACCGGCCCCACCGGTTATAACTGCTGATTTTCCTTTTAAACTAAATTTTTGTAATATATCTTTCATATAATGCCTCCCGTATTAAGAAAAAATATACATTAAAGATTTAATAATTCCAGATGATGTTTGATATGCCTGGTAACCTCCTGATAGTGTGTTTCTTCATTATTATATAAGACCTGGTAAATTTGATCTCTAAATTTGTATTCTCCTGCCCCATCCTTCTCTCTTAAGACAGAACCAAATGTAATATGGATAAGTTGACGGGCATTGTTGTCACTAAATAATTTTACCAGTTCCTCATCCTTTAATCCTTTAATATCGGGTACTTTGCTCAAATCTGTAGACAAATGATAGGAAAAACGATCTTTTTCAAAACATTGTAAGGCAAAATGATGAATTTTCCGATATAAATCTGGTTGACACATGGCAATTGCTTTTACTGCTTCCAAATAACTGGTTCCCGCAGTTTTAACATGGAAAAATCCATTTGATTCCCGAGCAAAGATGGGATAGACAGAGAATTTATCACTTCCGGAATGTAAGGATAGTTTATAGCCTCCTATTTGTGAGGCAATCTGGCAATGTAACCTGAACTCCTCCTGGAAAGTACCAACATCACCAATATAATCAATCCCCTTCTCCCAATCACCAATATAGTGAGGAGCTAAATTTTGAAAATCGATACCTTTTCGCTGTAATTCAGAGGCAATCCATAAATGGGCTAAGGGAGATGTTGCATTGGGCGTTTCATCAATAGAAACCTCTAATTCAAATTCGCCTTTTTGGTGTTCTTTGATGTAATTAGAACATTTTTCAACATGGTCAATTGCTTTGCCATAGGTCAAAACTATTTCTGCTAAGTTGTCCTGATCAAAACATAAATTCTTATGGCCAATTTTATATTCTTTATCCAGATAGATTTGTTCAAGTTCATTTCTATCCGAAAATGCCTGATATTGATTTTTAATCTCTGAGGAGGAAAGTTGGAAAATATTATCCTTTATATGTTCAGAAGGGTCGATTGTGAAAAATGTAAAACCGCTATCAATAGCTTTTTGCAGATTTTCTACGTCTTTGACATGATCGGCATCTGCTCCAAATGGTCCTTCGTAACCAGCTTCAAAACAACCACAAAGTGCATAATCCATCACTTTCTGCCAATCACTTTCCGTTCTCTCCATCTCTCTAACCGATTGTTGGGCTAAAACCGGAAAGATATTTTTTCCATCAAAGGCTCGAATATGGGCGGGAGTAGCTATACCCAAGCGGTCTCCAGTACCGAAAGAAGGTTTCATTCCGGTAACCGATGCTTTGAGATAAGGTAGCATCTTTTGCAATTTTGCCAGATTATCTCTTTCTAAGGGGCATATTTGGAATAGGATATCTTCTTTGTTATTTGTCTTTTTCTCCTCTACAATTTGAAAATCTAATTTTATTAATTTTTCCGGTGACCCTGCTACAGCTAAAAATTTTTTTTGCTCATCCCTCACCATAAAGAAAAATTGTTCTCTAGTTTCCTTTATTGAAGGCTCATATATCTGATATTTTTCTTTATAAATTTTTGAAAAAAGATTCACAATATTTTCTTTTTCCACTTATTCCCTCCTTTTGAACTACTTTCTCTATAGAATGTAATCTTTTATGAAACATTGCTATCTTGGCTTATTCATCTAATACCTGCGGATTTACCACAGCCCTGGGTTTCTTCCCCTGTAAAACAGAAAGAACTGCTTGGGCAGTTTTGGTTTTAAGTTCCTGGTAAGAAGCTTCAGAATAATATGAAATATGGGGAGTAATAATGATATTCTCCAGAGTGAACAAGGGGTTTTGCCAATCAGGAGGTTCTTTTTCCATGACATCCAGTGCAGCTCCGGTAATCCATTTTTCTTTCAGTGCCACAAATAAAGCTTTTTCGTCAACAAGGGGCCCGCGAGAGGTATTGATTAGAAAAGCGGTTTTTTTCATGCTTTTTAGGGGCTTTTCTCCAAAAGAGTGTCTGGTTTCCTCGGTTAAAGGAGCATGGATAGAAAGAAAATCCGAATTAGCCAATAGATGGTCTAAGCTCACCAATTGCACATCCATATCCACCTCAGAAACATATGGATCATAGGCAATAACCTTAAAACCGAATCCCAGGGCTTTTTGGGCTACCATCCTGGCGATCCTCCCCAAACCGAATAGACCCACTGTTTGTCCTTCTGTTCTGAAAAGTGGTTTAACTACCGTAAAATCCCATTTCTGTTCTCTAATTTTTCTATCCAAAATAGTCAAACCTCTGGCACAGGCAAGAATTAAAGACAGAGCATGGGTAGAAACTTCATCTACACAATAGTCAGGAACATTCGCTACAATAATGTTATGCTTGGTAGCAGCCTCTACATCCACGTTATCCACCCCTACTCCATAACGAGAAATTATTTTGCAATTTTGTAGTGATGCAATTACTTTTTCAGTAATAGGGGCATATTGATTGAGAATTCCATCCGCATCTGAGGCTACTGCTATAACATCTTCTTCTGTTTTACAATTCTCTATAACAAGCTCTGAATCAATTTGTTTAAAAATTTCTTTTTCAAATTCTACTGAGGGATGATCACAATCAGTAATGACAATTTTTGGTTTTTTATTGGACATGAAAACCTCCTAATATATTTAATTTCCATTATTGTAGTTGATATTTCAACAAAAAAATGTACATCTTGAGTAAAATAAAAAAATGAGGGCTACTATATAATAATACTACTATAAAGCAAGGAGCAAGTATAATAAATAGTCCAAATAATTCGTTTAGAAAAGATATTTAAATGTTGTAATAACTAATCATTTCAATTCACTAGATTTTTTATCTTTGAACTCTCCCGGAAGCTGCTCCTCCCATCAGATTCTCTACCTCTTTTAAGGAAAGGAGCGGTAAATCACCGGGAATAGAATGTTTCAGACAAGAAGCTGCCACGGCAAATTCTAATGCCTGTTGGTCATCAGATAAATGATTCAGGCCATAGATTAATCCGGCAGCAAAGCTGTCTCCACCTCCCACTCTATCCACAATATTACGTATTTCATATTTTTTGGAAACAAGAAATTCCTTACCATTATTCAACACTGCTGACCAATCATTATGGCTGGCAGAATGACTTTCTCTTAAGGTGATGGCTATTTTTTGGATATTGGGATATTGCCTCAAAACTTCCTCAGTTAATTCTTTATATTTTTCCCTTTGCAGTTTTCCTGATTCTACATCAATATCTACTTTCACCCCCAGAGATTTCTGGCAATCCTCTTCATTCCCTATGGCAATATCAACATGTTTAACTAGTTCGCCCATTAGCTCTGGGGCTGATTTACCATATTTCCATAATTTTTTTCGATAATTCAGATCACAGGATACGGTGACTCCTTTTTCTTTTGCCTTTTGGACTGCTGCTAGGGATAAATCAGCTGCAGATTGTGAAATAGCCGGGGTAATTCCGGTAATATGAAACCAACCAGCATCCCTGAATACCTGATTCCAGTCAATGTCTTCCGGGGAAGCTTCTGCAATAGCTGAATGGGAACGATCATAGAGCACCACAGAAGGTCTTTGATTGGCTCCGGCTTCCAGAAAGTAAATACCCAATCTTTCCCCTTTTCTTACAATCAGGGAAGTATGGATATTTTGTTTTTGCAGTTCTCTAATACAGGAATCTCCAATCGGATTATCCGGAATAACCGAAACATAGGCAACATCCAGACCAAGTCTGGCCAATCCTACCGCCACATTGGCTTCTCCCCCTCCGAAAGTGGCTTCTAAAACCGGACTCTGGAAAAATCTTTCCCATTGAGGTGGTTTTAATCTCAACATAATCTCGCCAAAAGTAATATATTTTCTCATTGCAACCTCCTTCGGTAATTATTTTTGCATCAGATGTAAGGCAAATCCTGATACTTCCAGATCCAGATAGATTGATCTAATTTTACCGTCAGACTTTTTAGCTGTTTCGGGACGAACATCAACTCCATGCCTCTTCAGGTAGGCAATCGCCCTTGCTACATCATTGGTGGTAAGAGCAATATGCCCATGTTCTCCGAAATGTTTCTTTTTCATAAACTCAAAACCCGAACCGGCAAAAACGGAACTATTGCCTTCCTTAATTGGAAAATAAAAATTGTTCGAAATTATCCTGGCTGAACGTAGAGCGCTCTCCGGATTATCTTCATTAATACCTAAATGAACCATCTGAAATCCCAGCATGGTGGAGACAGCCTCTCTTGACAGGTTGGTTATTTCTGAAAAATTACCTGCTGATATGAGATCAGATTTGACCATCCAGCTTCCCCCACAGGCATGGACATTGGGATGGGCAAGATAGGATAAGAGATTAGATTGGTTAATCCCACCGGTAGGAATAAACTTAATACCGGAATAGGGTGCTGACATCGCTTTAAGAAGTGACAACCCCCCTGATGCTTCTGCAGGGAAAAACTTGACTACTTCCAGTTCTTTCTCCAAAGCCATTTCAATCTGGGTAGGATTATTAACACCAGGTGTGACGGGAATATCATTTTCCAGGCAATAATCAACAACTTTATGATTAAATCCCGGGGAAACAATAAATCTAGCACCGGCTGCTACTGCTTTTTTAGCCTGTTCAACTGTTAAAACAGTGCCAGCTCCCACTAATAGTTCGGGAAGTTGATTAGTTAAATTCTTAATGGAATCTTCCGCGGCTGATGTTCGAAAGGTTATCTCCGCAATGGGAAGACCTCCCTCAGTAAGTGCTTTGCCTAAAGGAATGGCATCCCTGGATTTCTCGATTTTTACTACCGGAACAATCCCCAGTTCACCAATTTTCTTGAGTGCTTCGTTCATTTTGGATTAACCTCCCTATATATTTATCTATTTATTGAAATCCCAAACGATTCGATATTTTCTGGCAAGTTAAAAACAGTTCTTTTCTTAATTGATCATGGTTTTTCTTATTGATTCGATAAGAAGGACCCGAAATACTCACTGCTGCAACCACCCTCCCCTGATAATTTTTAATAGGAGAAGCAATACAACGAACATCTTTTTCGTTTTCTCCTCTATCTAAAGCAAATCCCTCTTTTTTTATTCTTTCCAGCTCTTCCTCTAATTTGTCCTTCTCGGTAATCGTATTCTCAGTTGGTTTGATAAGTTGCATTCTTTCCAGCATTTCATTTCTTTTTTTTAATGGCATATATGCCAATAATACTTTTCCTAAACCGGTACAATGTAGGGGTGCTCTCTTTCCCACATAAGAAATCATCCTGATAGTTTGAGAAGATTCCTCTTTGGCTAAATAGAGAACATGGGTACCTTCTGATATCCCTAAATGAACTGTTTCATTACAATTTTTAGCTAATTCTTTTAAATACGGAGTTGCCTCTCTAACCAGATCAATTTGCTGAAGTTTGGCCATTCCCAACTCTAACAATTTTAATCCCAACTGATATTTTTGGGTAGCTGGATCTTGTTCTACATATCCCCCGTATTTCAGCGTATCCAGTATTCGGTGAATTGTACTGGGATAAAAATCTAATTTTTCACTTATTTCGGTCATACTCATGGGAGCCTTATTATTTAACAGTGTATCCAAAACTGTAAATGTTTTATTCAAAACTTTTATTGGGTAATTGGGGGATTTGTTGTTCATTGTTGTTTATTTCCATTAAATATTCTATTATATAGAATAGACTTCTATAATATATTATACAAAAATAAAGTCCATCTTGTCAAATATTAAAGCAATATTTTGGTTAACTTTTAGAGCTTAACTAACTTTTTGTATAAATTTGTATAAATATAATATCCCGTCTGGTATTTCTATTTAGTACCTGTTTCTGCTTTTTTAAAGGAATCTGATTAAAGATTTAATTTATTTAATGTCTTGATAGTCATCTCGGCAGCGGCATCCTGATCAGGTAATGGTAGTATTTCTGCTGAAATATAGCCCTGGTAATTAATTTCTTTGAGGGTTTCTACAATTTTGGCAAAATCAAGGTGTCCACAACCCGGAGCCCAGCGATTACTGTCTGCAAAATGAACATGGATAATATAATCCTTAGCTTCCCTGATACTGTCATAAATTGAAGCTTCTTCGATATTCATATGAAAGGTATCGGCCAGTAACCCTACATTGGACATATTTACTTTTTCAATAAACTCTACTCCCTCTTGCAGTGTATTAATGAAATTAGTTTCATAGCGGTTTATAGACTCTAGATTTAGGGTAGTATTACGTTCCAGGGCAAATTCCGCGCATTCTCTCAGACAAGCAATAGTCCATTTCTCAGCATCTTTTCTGCTCACTCCCTCTTGTACAATTCCTCTTATTAAGCCAATAGTAACCTGGGCATTAAAATTTGCCGCCAGCTTAACTTGATCTTTGATTCTCTCTACAGCCATCTTTCTAACTTTTTCATTGGGGGCAGAAAAGCTCAATCCCTCATCTCCCCAGGCTTGACCCGTGCCGATAGCCGGAACTTCTAAATTAGAATCCTTTATCAATTGAATAACTTTCTCAACCTCCAAATAATTAGGGTCCCTAACTGCAAGTTCAATTCCATCAAAACCAAGTGAAGATACTTTTTTGATATTTTTTTCCAGATCTTCTTTAAAAGCTAAAGCAGAAAATTTGGTTTGCTGGGTAGAAACAACAATACTTTTTTTCATGATTAATTCCTTTTTATTAAAATAAATATTACAAAAATACCCAATTCTAGTTAGGGTACAAGCAATTTTGCCCTACTCTTAAATTTTAATTCTTTATAACTAAATATGCAATACTTAATACTAATTGACTATTTCCTATAGGCTATTTATCTGTCCTATATAAGGTAATTCAAAAACGGATTTCCAGCCCTTACTCATTGGCTCTTTTAAGAAAGGTTCCATCTCTTTGGGGTCTCTTAAACTGATTTTTTTTACGGGGGGTAGTTTACCAGCCGGATAACTTTCCAGAATTTCATCATGAACCAGAGTCAGGTATTTTAAAATTGCTGCAATAGGTCTCTTTGCTTTCTTCGCACTTGCCCTGGTTGGTTTTCCTACCACACCTTCAGGAACAGCTGCTCTCTCAATAGTAGATTGACCTTCACCCTGCTGCCATTGTTGAGGACGACGATAAGGATCGACTGAAGTATCAAAGTGCCCTCCCGGTAACAATGATTCGCCTTCAGTATCAACTGCATAGTCCATATCCAGCATTTCCGGGAAGAGCAACAACCCAACAGATGCTTCAGATTCATCGGCATGGATAAAATCAGTAGATAAACTATCTTCTCGTTCTATCGGAACAAAGAACTCCCTGATAGCTCGATGCCAATCAATGACTCGATAGATACCCGGTAATTGATAACGCTTGCAAAATTCCTGTAATGCTGATTCCAATACCCATAACTGTCCATGATTATTAACCCAGATCTGTTTTCTAAAACCGTCATTCCACAGACCTAACATCACATTAATCATGGTCTCCCGAACTACATCCTCTGGCATAATAACCGTTCCAGCCATCCCAAAATGATGATAGGGATGGGCACCATAATTTAAGGGAGGCATTGCCAGGCTCACCGGATTTCCCTGCTTTTTGGTATATCTCCTAATTCCTTCACAAATTTGAGTAACATTAAAGGTATCCAGGCCGGTATTGGCATAGTCACCATGACATTCTGTACAACCAATTGGTACAAAAACAATGTCATTTTTTCTACGTTCTTCAATAACATGTATCCTGGGTGTATTTTGAATGTAACTTCCGGCCTTCCCCAATTCGGACGGAGAAGGTATATCATACTCCTTCAAAATTTTCTCAACTTCCTTCATAGGTGCATCAAATATTTTTTTCTTCAATTGACCTACTTGGGTGTTTTCGAAGAAAATATTGGGGTAATCTGTAGTTAACCATTTATCTTCCATAATCTTTCTCCTTTGATATCTTTCAATTCAAAAATAATATAAAATAATCAAAATCTTAAATTAATCAAATATACAGGTAATTTTACATTCCTCTCGACAGGTTCTAAGTAATACTATGTTGTCAGGAACATCTTCCAATTTAATCTTTTTAGTAATTAGAGGAGTCATATCCATACCGGTAGCCATGGCACTAATAACTCTGGGGAATGTTCCGTGTCCGGAATGTCCCTGTGAACCAATGATTTCGGCTCTTCTTACCTGAAAAACTTCTCCGGTTAAGGGTATTTTTTTATCTGCGCGAGCAACAATTACTACTGTGCTGTTAATCATCTTTCCTTCCCAGATACATTCTTCAATCCCCGGCCAGACTTTATCAGGCAGTCCGGTAGCTTCTAAATATAGTTTTGCACCCAATCCTCCGGTAATTTCCATGACTCTCCTGGCAAAGTCTTCTTTCATCGGGTTAATTACAAAATCAGCTCCCATTTTCCTGGCCAATTCGGCCCTATCCTCCGAGGGTTCTGACAATATTACCCTTGCCGCACCGGCTCTTTTTAATACTGCAACGGCAGCCTGTCCAATTGGTCCTCCTCCAAGAATGACCACATTATCCCCCGGCCTTATTCCACCCCCACGTTCAATGACTGCATTATAGGCAACTGAGGTTGGTTCAGTTACACTTCCTGCCAGGAATAAATCATCCCCTTTGTATATTTTTCGAAGTTCTTCCAGGCTCCAGGTATATTTGGCATCAACCTTTACATATTCAGCAAAAGCACCGTCCACACTAAAACCTATTTCCTGTAACTTTTCACAATGATTGGGATAACCGTCCACACAGGGTCTACATGTCCCACACCAGAACATTTCTTCTGCAGTAACCGCTTCACCTTCCTCATATCTTTTACCGGTACGTTTATTAAAGGCATTTTCTCCGGCTTTAACTACAATACCGGAAAATTCATGTCCCAGGGTAACCGGAAAAGCAGTTAATCCGGGATACCAGATATACCCATCATCATCAGGTTGAGCCATATGTACATCACTTCCACAGATGCCACAAGCTTTTACCTTAATTAAAACATCAGTAGGTCCAATTTCCGGAATATCTTTTTCCACAATCTTTAACTTAGGATTTCTCCACACTTTGCTTCCCAGGTAGGTCAATTTTTCATCTACATCTTTAGATCCCAATTTAAAATCCTCTCTAGGGTCCCAGGTAGCCTCCAGAACAACTGTTTTCATTTTTTTGGACATTTTTTTCTCCTTTATATTTTAATGATCATTATTTATAAAAACTATGTAAATATTTAAATACTTTTTAGGACCATTCTTCATTAATATCAATATTATGACAGGATTTTCTTTCAATCAACTCCGGTTTGATAAGAATATTTTGATGGTTTACTTTGTTTTCAATTCTTTCCAGTAACTTGGTTATAGCCAGGGAGCCCATCTCTCCCATAGGTTGTCGAATTGTGGTTAGAGGTGGTGACAGATAAGAAGCTAACCGAATATCGTCAAACCCCACAATGGAGAAATCAGCAGGAACATCATAGCCATTCTCCCGAATTGCCTCAATTGCACCAACAGCCAATAAGTCATTAGCAGTAAATACAGCAGTCGGAGGATTCTTAAGTTGAATAAATTTATTCATCACCTGATATCCTCCTTTGATTCTAAAATCTCCCTCTGCAACATACTGCTTATTGAATGAAATTCCAAAATTCAGTAATGCCTTTTTATACCCCTTTATTCTATCCAGAGCAGCTGTTGTGTTATAAGGCCCGGTAATGTGTCCAATATTGCGATGTCCTAACCTGATCAGATACTCAGTAGCCAGATATCCCCCTGTAATATCATCAATTGAAATGGAATTTTCCTGTAATCCTTTGATATTTCGAGAAAGGAGAATATAGGGAAACCTGCTTTTTTCCAGTTCCATAATGCTCTTGTCTCTAATTTTTACAGTGGCCAAAATCAATCCTTCTACACGTTTTTCTTCTAATAATCTTAAGTATGTTTTCTCTTTTTCCAGGCGATCATCTGTATTACACAAAATCACATTATATCCATATTGATTAGCAGTATCCTCTACTCCTCTGGCTAATCCGGCAAAAAAGGGGTTAGCAATATCCGGAATAAGCATTCCCAATGTCTGTATTTTTTTTGTCTTTAAACTTCTAGCCAGGGCATTGGGAGTATAACCCAATTGATTGATAGCAAAAAATACTTTTTTAGCTGTTTCCCGGCTAATATTAGGATTACCATTGATAACTCTAGAAACAGTTGAAGAATGAACTCCTGCTACTTTTGCTACATCTTTCATTGTTGTTCTCATAATAATAATTCCTGGTATAACTTCTCTCTATATTTATATTTTTTACAGTTATTAACCCTAATTTGTGTCTTATCCTGGTATCCCGATAAACTCTCTTTTAAATAAAGATTCTTTGGCTGCATAGCCCATTACCACTGCCATCTTACCATCAAATCCGGTAACATAAGGCTCACTGTCTTCCTTGATGCACTGAATAAAATGTTTTATTTCTTCTATATAAGATTCATTGTATCTTTCCAAAAAGAAATACACCGGTTTATCACTCCGAGTATCTTCTGATCCACTTAAAAAAACTTCAGTTGGTTTTTTATTACTCACCTGGATACACCCTTCAGACCCGAATACCTCAATACGCTGGTCATAACCGTAAACAGCCTGACGACTATTATCAATTGTACCCCAGGCACCATTTTTGTATTGAAAAGTAACAATTGCAGTATCAACATCATTATGTCTACTAATTTCTGGATCTACCAGGCAATTGCCAACGGCAATAAGTTCTTTGATTTCTTCATCAAGCAAATAGCGAATCATATCAAAATCATGAATCATCATATCCAGGAAAATTCCTCCACATACCTTAATGTACTCTATAGGAGGTGGTGCAGGATCACGACTGGTAACCCGAACTATATGGGGGTTGCCAACTTTGCCGGATTTTATCATTTCCTTAGCCTTTTTAAAACTGGGATCAAAACGTCGGTTAAAACCTATTTGAAGCTTTACTCCAGCCTTTTTTACCGATTCTAGTGCTTGATCAATTTTATCTATATTCAAGGCAATGGGTTTCTCGCAAAAGATATGTTTTCCTGCCTGGGCAGCTTCGTTAATAATTTGAGCATGAGTATCAGTAGAAGAGCATATTAAAACTGCGTCAATTTCTTGATTATTAAGTAGGCAATGATAATCTCTTTCAACAACAGAAATTTCATATTTTTGAGCTATCTCCCGAAGGGAATCCTCCACAATATCCGAAATACCTATTAATTTAACGTCAGGAATTTGAGCTATAATGTTTTGAATATGTAATTTACCTATCCTGCCTAGACCAATAACCCCTATGTTGATTTCTCTCTTCATTTTTAAATTGCCTCCAAAAATTCTTTAGGATGATTTCTTTTCAATTTTTTTACCAGTCCGTATTACTTCAATCAAGTCATCCGTACAAACTTCTTCTTTTTTAAAATCACCTAATTTTTCCCCATGTTCAAGTATTGTAAATCGATCAGCAACTGAATAAACATGATAAATATTATGGGTGATAAAAATAACTGATAGTCCCCTCTTTTTTGCTTCCAGCACGTAATCCAATACTTTATGGGATTCCTTGATAGACAATGCTGCAGTCGGCTCATCTAAAACCAGCAATTTTGCTCCAAAATATATTGCCCGACCGATGGCTACTGACTGCCTTTCTCCGCCAGAAAGAATAGATACCTCTTCATCTACTGAACGAACATTGATGCCAATATCCTTTAAAACTTTCTCTGTAGTATCATCAATTTTATTTTTATCCAAAACATTAATTAATCCTCCCAAGTGAAGGACAGGTTCTCTTCCTAAAAAAAAATTTCGAGCTATACTCATTAGGTCAATCAATGCCAGATTCTGATGAACAGTTTCGATACCCAAATCCCTGGCCTTTTTAGGTGAACTAAGTTTAATCTGTTTCCCTTCAAAATATATTTCTCCATGATCCGGTGGGAAAACCCCAGTTAAAATTTTAATCAAGGTAGATTTTCCCGCTCCATTATCACCCACCAAACCTACAATTTCCTGATGTTTTACATTAAAACCAACATCCCTTAATGCGGTTACTGTTCCAAAGTGTTTGTGAATATTTTTCATTTCAATTAAATTCTGATTTTTTTTCATTTTAGTGACCACCTCTTGATATAGGTATTCAAGATAACTGCAATAATTAAAATCAATCCTACAAATGCTTGATACCAATAAGCTGGGGCACCGGACATTATTAATCCAGAACGAAGCATTCCTATTAGCAATACACCCAGTAATGTCCCGACTAAATTACCATACCCCCCAGTCATTAAAGTACCGCCAACTACCACTGCCGCAATTGCTTCCAATTCCATTCCTTGTCCTCTTACCGGATCAACGGAACAAAATCTGGCAAATTGAATACAACCTGCAAAACCTGCTAGCACTGAGCAAGTTACAAAATTCCCAATTTTCACTTGGTCAACAGATATTCCTAAAACACGGGCAGCATCCTTATTACCTCCGGTAGCATAAGTTGCATTACCATACCGTGTTCGTAAAAGTATAAAATTCAATAATAAAATGATAGCAAAAAACCAAATAGCAGAAGTCCTAAACTCTCCCCATAAATTACCATTTAAAACTTCCAACACCGAAGATAACTCCCAGAAACGAACCGGAAAGCCTCCAGTAATAGCCAGTAAAACTCCGCGCCATAACATAAGCGCTCCTAAAGTTGTGATAAAAGAAGGTATTTGAAAATGTACAGTGATATAACCATTCAACAGACCAATTCCTGCTGCCGCTAATAAAGCCAATAATAGACCTATTACTAATGGAATACCATTGGTAGAGGCAATAGCAAACAACATGGCAGAAAAACCAAAAACAGAACCTACTGAAAGGTCAAATTCACCGGAAATCATTAAAAATGTTACTCCTGCAGCTACTATTCCTAATTCTGAAGCTATTGTCACCACACCTGCAAATGAATCAGCTGTAAGGAAACGAGTAGCGGTAAACGAGAACCCTATAAATACTATTACTAAACCTACCAGTGCTCCGAACTCGGGATGTTGACGAAAATATTTTCCTATAAATGAACCGAAGGATTTCCTCTCATACATTATTTTACTCCTTAATTCATTTCTTAAATTATATGGCAGGAAGTTTTAACTCTTCCTGCCATATTTTTTACCACAAACAATTTGCAAGGCTTAAAATTACCAATATTTACGTTCTACTAACTCTACAACACTATCAACATTCTCTGCATCCACAAATCCCGGGCCTGTTAAAACATCATTAGCGGGTAAGAAATTGTATTTATTTAAGAGGTAAAAGAAGTGGATTGGGAGATAACCTTGCAGATACTGTTGCTGTGATATAGTAAACAAAGTATCTTCTTTTTGAATTGATCTAACTACTTCATCCGAAACGTCAAAGGCTCCATGTGTTACCTCTCCGGTTAAACCCTGTTCATTTAGGAAGCTGATAACATAGGCACTGTCAATTGATCCTAAAGTAAAAATGGCATCAGTTTCAGGATTTTTGGAAAAATAGCCCTTTAAAATTTCAATTGCCTGAGTAGGATCAAGATAAGTCGCTAATTTTTCTGCGGGGACTCCTGCTTCAGACATTACTTCAATAAAGCCCTCTGCTCTTAATTCTAACCCCATATGTCCAATTTCATGAATTGTCACCACTGCACGATTTGGTTTTTTATATGCTAGAATTCTTTCAGCGGCACGTTTCCCGGAAAGATACTCATCACCACCTACATAAAAAAGGTAGGGAATCGCTTCTTCCCGTGGTCGGGGATCCGGAACATTAATTGCAATAACCGGGATACCCATATCAATGGCTCTTCGAAGAGGTCTTTCCACTGCTGCTGGATCTGTAATCGTTACAGCAATACCATCGGGTCTGGTTGCAATAGCGCTATTTAACATATCAACCAATTGCTCTACAGAATATTTTGCCGGTCCTGAATAAGTAGCCTTGATTGTATCATCGGTCCCCTCAGTTATAAAAGCCGCTGCGTCTTCCATTCCCTTCATTACTACACCCCAGAAAGGATCACCTGGACCACCATGTGAAACAACATAATAGTTAAAAGTTTTTGCACTGGCAATACATCCGATAGTTAAGAAAAAAGTTATCAGAAAAATTAATACTAAAACAAGTTTATTCTTTATCAATTTTCTCATCTTTAAATCCTCCTAAATATATTACATAATTCAACACAACTAAATATAAACTAATATTTGAAAATACTTTTATCAATCTTTTTTATTATCACCTCCTCTGCTCCATTAGATATTATCAATCCCAACTTCAGTTTCACTCAATAACTAACAAAATATTATCTCAGTAGAGCAAGGATTAATTTTAGGGTCTTCTACTGTATTATTATATAAATTCTTTTAAATAATTTTGGTAATTTGTCTGTTTTATTTTCAATTATTTATATTGTAGATAGTGCTATATTTTTATATTATAGATGTATTTTATTATAAGGATTTGGCAAAAAGCAGCATAATCTTAAGTTACTACGACTCTGGTGCAATCGGTTGCATTACACATATATATTAACATAGAAAAATATTTTTTTCAATAGAACTTAGGGGAATAATTTTTAAATATAAATATTAATTAAATAAGAATGACTCTTAACGTAACTCACTTCTAACATATGAAAGATAAACGATCCCGAGTAGTATACTAATAAATCCACTTATCTGGTATAAGTCAGGAACTTCTCTCAAAATAAACCAGGCCAGAATGATGGAAACTGCCGGGTAAGCAGAAATAATGGCAGTGGCCTTGGATAGATTAATGCGTTTAATTGATTCATAGAAAATATAATAGGTTAAGGCATAGATTATAACTCCATAGAAAATTAAAATCCCTAATATATTTGTTTCCCTTAAACGGTCAAATTCATGAATACCTGCCAATTGATTTATGATCAACAAAAAAATACCACCATAGAATGTTCTTCCTGCAGCAATTAAAAGGGGACTTAAGTCATTCTGATTGAGCAATCTCTTAGTAATGAAATGTCCGATTTGATAACATAGAGGAGTTGCTAAAACTAGAAGGTCTCCCCAGTTAAACTGCTTAGTCCCCTGATAGACTACCAGAATTGTGCCAAAAACTATGATGAAGGTAGAAATAATCTGTCTTAAAGTGATTCTCTCCTGTAACAAAAGATACCCGATAAGTAATGCATAGATGGGCTCAACCTGCAACAGGATTGCAGAATTAATACCACTGGTTAATCTTACTCCATAAAAAAAGAAAATATTGGATAAAGTAGTGCCGAAAAATGCAATGAAGAGCAAAGAAATAAAATATTTTTTACTTATTAATAATCGAAGCGAATTTTTGCGAATGAGGATAAAGATTATCAGGCTTGCTGCAGCAATAAGATTGGCCATGGCAGCAAAAAAAAGCGGGTGAATGAGAGAAACGCCATATTTCCCTAAAATAGGGAGAGCGCCATGAATAAATACACAGATAACAACCAGTATAACTCCTTGTTTTTCTCTTGTATCCATCAAATATTACCCATTCCTTGTTTTAGTTTAGCTATAGATGCATGTTTTAATTGCTCATTTGTTAAGAAGAGATGTTATTAAAAATAATACACCTATGATATAATAATGTTAACATAGATTATAAGAAAGGACAGTTATGTTATTTTTAAATAATCTAAAAAATAATGCGCCCATCATCTTATTGCTTCTACTTTTTATTATATTACCTATAGAAGCAGCGCTTGCTCAGACTCCTTCGGCCATCTATATTTTAACAGTTGAAGGCACAATCAACCCAGTCACAGCCCAATATATCGTAGATGGAATAACAGAAGCTAGAAACAATCAAGCAGAATGTATCATAATTCAGATGGATACTCCGGGTGGTTTAGATAATGCAATGAGAATGATTATTAAAGAAATACTTAATTCTACTGTCCCTGTTATCGTTTATATAACACCACAAGGTGCCAGAGCTGCTTCTGCCGGAGCTTTTATTACCTTATCAGCCAATATTGCTGCTATGGCTCCCGGAACCAATATCGGTGCAGCACATCCTGTAGCTATGGGTGAAGGTCAAATTGATGAAGAAACAAAATCAAAAGTTGTTAATGATGCATCTGCTTATATTAAAAGTATTGCTGACAGAAGAAACAGAAATGTAGAAATAGCTGAAAAGTTTGTCAGAGAAAGCATTTCTATAACTGAACAGGAAGCATTGGAAAATAACATCATTGAGTTTGTTGCCGATAGTATGGATGACTTAATTTTTATGATTGACGGAGTTAAAGTAACAACCTCACAGGGAGATAAAAAACTAACAACAGAGGGAAAAGAAATTATTGAATACACCATGTCAATTACTGATTCATTTCTCCATAGACTTACTGACCCTAATATTGCCTATATCCTTTTATTTCTTGGCATATATGGTATTCTAGGTGAATTCAGTAATCCTGGAGCATTGTTCCCCGGTATTTTTGGAGGTATCTGTCTTATTCTGGCATTTGTTTCATTCCAGATGATCCCAATTAATTTTGCCGGAATTATTCTTATTACTGCAGGCCTTATTTTATTTATTGTCGAAATATATACACCTACTTTTGGGATACTTACCATGGGGGGAATTGCTTCTTTGACCCTTGGTTCTTTTATGCTTACCAAAGATTTGGCACCCTTTCTACAGGTCTCATCAGGCGTGATTATTACCATGATAGTTGCAACCGGAATATTCTTTATCTTTGCAGTAACCAAAGGGATGAAAATACAATGGAGAAAACCCATTTCCGGTAAAGAAAACATGACCGGGATGGTTGGAAAAGCCAAAACTGACTTAAATCCGAATGGTTATATATTTATTAATGGAGAAATATGGCAAGCTACTAACCTTGAAGGAAGTAAGATTAAAAAGGGAGAAAAGGTTATAGTTATATCCTCAGAAGGACTTCGTTTAATGGTTAAAAAATCTAATAAAAAGGAGGAATAAAATGGATATTCTCACTTCATCAAGTCTTTATCTAGGAATTCTTATTGTCATTATACTTATCTTATCTCAAGCTATCAAAATCGTTAAAGAATACGAACGAGGTGTAATCTTCCGTTTAGGAAGAATTGTAGGAGCAAAAGGCCCGGGACTTATTATTCTGATTCCGATTATTGACCGTATGGTAAAGGTCAGTTTACGTACAATTAATATGGATGTACCGGCACAGGAAGTTATTACCAGTGATACAGTCCCTATTAAAGTAAATGCAGTGATTTATTTTCGAGTTATTGACCCGGTTAAAGCTGTTATTTCGGTAGAAAATTATATCTCTGCTACCTCTCAGATAGCCCAGACTACTCTCAGAAGTGTTTTGGGAGAAAGAGATCTAGATACTTTCCTGTCAAAAAGAGAGAAAGTAAATCAGACCCTTCAACAAATTGTAGATGAACAGACTGATCCCTGGGGAATTAAAGTAAGTACTGTGGAAACAAAGGATGTAGAATTACCGGAAAATATGCGGCGAGCGATGGCCAAACAAGCTGAAGCTGAAAGGGAGAGAAGAGCAAAGGTAATTCATGCTGAGGGAGAATTCCAGGCATCCGAAAAACTGGTTCAGGCAGCAGAAAAAATGAGTGTCCAGCCACTGGCTTTGCAATTACGTTATCTGCAAACCCTGGGAATTATTGCAGCTGATAAAAATACTACAACCATATTCCCCTTCCCGATGGAATTCGTTAAGCCTTTTTTAGAAATTTATAATAAACACCAGGCGTCTACTGCCAAAACTGAGTAAAAGAAGGAAAAGTAAATTAAAAATAGAATCCTTCTTGCTTAAGGATTCTATTTTTAATATTTTTATGGATATAGTAATTCAAATATGTAATTGAAAGTGAAGTGATGCTAATATCTAATATAGGTTAGTTTCTATAGTTAAATAAAAATGTAAGTTAAGCTATTATCAAGTAATCTTTTTGTATACTTCATCTCCGTTTCTTACCCTGTCTTTTACCTTAATTCCCACAGAATCACCGGCTTTGGCAGATTCAATGTATTCTTTTTCGATTTGCATTGATTCAATTTCCTGTGAGAAATCAGTAGTATGACCACTGAAATGCAGTGTATCTCCCACCCGAATCTCTCCTGAATCAATGCCAATTGCTGCCACACCAATTTTGGTAAAATAATCAATCACATGTCCAACTCTTTCTTTCTCCATTTCTAACCCTCCTTCTTCAGAAAATTATTTAAATATTACAAAATAAATCTATCCAGGAAAAAGCTAAAAGCTTTCTTCGGTTATAAAAATCAATTTTACTATACAATTTTTAATAAGCTCTTCCAAAATATACCAGTGAATTAGATTCTTTTTCACAACAGATACATTTTCCTTTTTCTTTATTCTCTTCCATTGCCAGACAGCGAATGGTAGCTTTGGTCTCTTTTTTAATCTGGTCTTCACAATCCTGATTACCACACCAGTAAGCCTTTATAAATCCGCGTTGTTCTTTAATTATCTCCTTAAACTGGTTATAATTTTCGGCAAAACGAATATTTTTTTCCAAACTTGTCTTTGCTTGCATGTATAGATTATTCTGGATATCTATCATCCATCTTTCTATAGTTGAAATCAGTTCTTTCTCCTGAATGGTTTCTTTGGTTCCTTCATCTCTTCTTACTGCTACAACCTGGTTATTTGCCAGGTCGCGTGGTCCGATTTCCAATCGAACCGGAACACCTTTCATTTCCCATTCATTAAATTTCCAGCCGGGAGTGTAAGCATCTCGATCATCCAACTCAACCCTGAATTTTTCAGATAATAAAGTTTGTAATTCCCGAGCTTTTTTTAATACTTCCTCTTTAGTCTTGTCAAAAAGAATCGGGATAATAACAACTTGGGTTGGGGCAACTTTGGGAGGCAGTTTTAAACCACGTTCATCTCCGTGAACCATAATAATTCCACCTACGAGCCGGGTTGAAGTTCCCCAGGAGGTTGTCCAGGCATATTGTTCTTCCTGATTTTCGTCTAAAAAACGAATATCAAAAGCTTTGGCAAAATTTTGGCCTAAATTATGAGAGGTACCGGCCTGAAGTATTTTCCCGTCACCCATCAATGCTTCTAATGTATAGGTATGCATGGCTCCTGCAAATTTTTCATTACTACTTTTTTTACCAATAATTACCGGAATAGCTAAGTCATTTTCAATGTAATCTTTGTAGACAGCTAATATTTTTAGAGTCTCTTCTTCAGCTTCCTCCTGATTTTTATGTGCAGTATGACCCTCCTGCCATAAAAATTCTGTAGTCCTTAAAAAGGGACGTGTAACTTTTTCCCAGCGAACAATATTAGCCCATTGATTGATTAAAATAGGTAAATCACGCCAGGATTTTATCCATTTAGAATAAAGGCTGCCAATAATAGCTTCAGAAGTAGGCCTTACAGCCAGTCGTTCTTCTAATTTTTGCTTTCCTCCATGGGTAACCCAGGCTACTTCGGGTGCGAATCCTTCCACATGTTCGGCTTCTTTCGTTAACAAGCTTTCTGGAATAAAGAGAGGAAAATAGGCATTTTTATGACCTGTTGCTTTGATCTTTTGATCCAGACACTGCTGCATATTTTCCCACAACGCATAACCATATGGTTTAATTACCATACATCCTTTTACCATGGTATAGTCAGCTAAATCAGCTTTTTTTACTATATCGATATACCACTGGGAAAATGCTTCATCTTTGGATGCGATTTCTTTTACAAAATCTCCGTCACTCATAATTGATTGTACTCCTTGGTTTCTTTGCTCTATTAAGATATTATAATTGCAAAAATTTTATCATATTTCCCTATAAATGTCTAAATCAGAAAAATAAATCATCCGGAAACCAAAAAAAGAGCCCTTAACATCTATTCGGTTTGGTTGT
>CAZPII010000010.1:0-20012 GCA_964586485.1 uncultured Atribacterota bacterium
GATTAAAAATTATGACTATCTCATTTTGAATAACCATATAGAAAAAGCACTGGAGGAATTGAAAGCTATAATTATCAGTGAAAGATGTAAAATTAGAGGAAGTTCTCCGGATATAACTTTATGATAAATTAATTTCTAATATTATTGATGAAATGGTAGATATAAATCATGAAAGAAGAAAAACATATGATGAAAAATATTGTTCTCGGTATAACCGGTGGAATTGCTGCCTATAAAAGTGCAGAATTGATTCGTTTATTAAAAAAAGAAGAATTTAATGTTAAAGTTATTATGAGCAAAAATGCCAAACGCTTTATAACACCTCTCACCATGGCAGTTTTGTCAGAAAACAAGCTATATATTGATCTCTTCTCTCAAAATGAAGAAGATGAAGAAATCAGACATATTTCACTTGCTCGATGGGCTGATTTGATTCTTATTGCCCCTGCAACTGCAAATATAGTTGCCAAAATAGCCCATGGTATAGCAGATGACTTGTTAACCTCAACAGTTTTAGCTTTTGCTGGAAAGATTGTCCTTGCACCATCCATGCATAGTGCAATGATTAAGAATCCAATTTATCAAAATAATGTAGATGGTTTATTGAGAATCGGTTATCATTTCATCAATACCGAAAAAGGCGATCTGGCTTGTGGTGATTATGGTGATGGCCGTATGGCAAGTCCGGAAAAGATTAACAGTTTTGTATTAAAAATAATGAAATTCAGTTCATCTCTGAAAGGAAAAAAAATACTCATTACTGCTTCGGCAACCCGGGAACCTATTGATCAGGTTAGGTTTATCTCGAATTATTCAACCGGGAAAATGGGTTTTGCTTTAGCTGAGGTAGCCAGAAACCGCGGAGCTACGGTAAACTTGATTACAGGTCCGACTAATTTGCCGGATATTAATGGAGTTAATACTGTACATGTTAACACTGCATTAGAGATGAGAGAAAAGGTAATGGCATATTTTGACCAATCGGATATTTTTATATCTGCCGCAGCAGTATCTGACTTCAAACCTACCGAGCAGTTTTCCGAAAAAATAAAAAAAGAGAATCATAAATTACTTAATATTGAATTAGCGCAAAATGTAGATATATTGCAGGAAGTTGGGAAGAAAAAAAACAAACAGATATTAATAGGTTTTGCTGCTGAAGTAACTAATCTGGAAAAAAATGCCTTATCTAAACTAAAATCGAAAAATTTAGATTATATCATTGTCAACGATATTAGCAGGAAAGATAGCGGTTTTGGCACTGCTACCAATAAGGTATTGATTATCGATCGAGAAGAAAAGATATTGGATTTACCGCTGATGTCAAAGCATGAGGTTGCAGAGCATATTTTTGCAAAACTATGGCAAGATTTAGCTGAGAATAAGGATAAGGGCATGAAGGTATAATGGATAGAAACAATATTGCCGAAATCGTCCCTTTAAATATCCATCTGGATAAAAGTTTTCATTATTTAATTCCATCCAATTTTAAAAAAGATGCTCAAACGGGGAAAAGAGTAATAATACCCTTCAGAAACAAAAAGAAAATTGGCTTAATTACCAGAATAGTCAATGAAACTGCTATTAAAAATTTGAAAGAGATTGAAGGAATTGTAGACCCCTTTCCAGTTTTATCTCGTGAAGTCCTTACCTTAACTGATTGGATTTCTAAATATTATCTATGCCCAAAGGGTACTATTATTAACTATATTATACCTTCCAGGGTATCTAAGAAAAAAATAGAGACTCTTGTAAAAGAGTATCCTGATAGAGGAGAAATATTTCAAGATAAAAATATTTCTGTTCGGAATAAGGAATACTTTCCCAATGATTTTTCAAAACCCTTACTTTTTCATTACCATAATAAAAAAATAAGAGATCGTTATTATATTCAATGGATTGGAAAAATGCTGGGACAGGGGAAACAGGTATTAATTTTGGTTCCCGATAAATGGAGCTGCCCTCATTTAAAGAAAAAATTGACTGATAAGTATGGAAAGATAGTTGGTGTTTTCGATAAGAAAGTAAATCAAACCCAGAAATATCTTCGTTTTCTTCAGGTTCAAAAAAATGATATCAAGATTGTCATAGGAACCAGATCCAACGTTTTTCTCCCTTTCAGAAATCTTGGCTTGATTATTATAGATGAGGAGAATTCTTTGTTATATAAAGAAGAAAGAACGCCCCGATATAATGCTAGAGAAGTTGCACTGATCAGGGGGAAATTGGGTGCTTTCAAAATTTTATTGGGAAGTTTTGCCCCCTCTGTGGAAAGTTATTGGAGAGTAGAAGATCGGAGATATATTTTTAAAACTGAAAAACATATTATCAAATATCACAAGTATTTCCCCCAAATACAGGTTATTAATATGGAAGAAGAGAAATCATTTCAAAAAATTATCAGTTTTCGGTTACAGCAACAGATTATACGCTGCCTTAGAGAAAATGATAAAATTGTTCTTTTCCTTAACAGGCGTGGTTTTTCCGGTTATATGATTTGCTCTCAGTGTGGCCATGTAATCAAATGTCCCGATTGCGGACACCTTTTGTCTTGTCATATTGAAGAGAATACAAAATGGATTGTATGTCACATTTGCGGAAAGAAGGTTATGATGGACAAATACTGTCCACAGTGTAAAAATGGTAAAATAAAGCCCTTGGGAGCAGGAACACAATATGTGGAGACATTAATCAAAAGAATGTTTCCCCGCGCAATCATTCAACGTCTGGATATCGATATTGCTCCTAAAATGAATAATCAAAAAAAGATTATTAATGAATTTAACCAAAATAAAATTGATATATTAATCGGAACCCAACTTCTTTTCCGAGAGTTGGATTATAAGAATGTAGGATTGCTGGGATTAATTCTAGTTGATCATATGCTTAATATACCCAATTATCAATCAGCAGAATTATCATTTCAATTTATTTATCAACTGACCTTAAATATGTCTGCTCACAAAACACAAAAAGACTTATATATTCAGACTTACCAGCCGGATCATCATAGTTTGCAGGCAATTGAGCAGTTAAACTATGCATTTTTTTACCAAAGGGAAATGTTAATCAGAGATGAGCTAAAATATCCTCCTTTTACCGCAATGATTAAAATTGATTTTACAGGGAAAAACAATGATCAGATCAGGAAAAGTGCCAGTGATTTTATTAATTATGCTCAAAAAACAGGCATCATATCAAAATATGGATTGGATTTTCAATTGAGTATGGATAATCTCATGATCGTGAAAGAGAAGGATAGAAATAAAGCAAGTTATGTCTTGAGGATAAATCCACAAAAAGAAAATATCAACTATTTCAAGAATATTTTATTTCAATATATTTTAAAATATCAATCAAATGATGTAAAATTAATGATTGATATTGATCCAAGGAAAATGCTTTAGGAGGAGAGAAGATGAGTGTTTTAAAATTGCAAAAATATGGCTCCCCTATCTTAAGGGAAAAAGCTCTACCGGTAAATAATATAGATGGTGACGTTCGAGAACTTGTAGATAATATGATTGAGACCATGTATGCAGAAGGTGGAGTGGGTTTAGCTGCCCCACAAGTAGGTGTTTCGAAAAGAATCATCGTAATTGATACTGAAGAAAAAGGAGTAATCGTTTTGATTAATCCTGTTATTATTAAGAGAGAAGGAGAAACAAAAGAGGAAGAGGGTTGTTTGAGTGTGCCGGGAATATATTCCCCGGTTAGGAGATCTTCTTCGATAACCGTTGAAGCTATTGATCTGGATGAGAAGAAGGTCAGAATTACCCAGGAAGGATTTCTGGCCATTGCACTACAGCATGAGATTGATCATTTGGACGGTTATCTGTTTATTGATCGTTTGAACCCTGCAAAGAGATTAATGATAAAAGAACAGCTAAAAGAGATTGAGTAAAATAAATTAGAGGAATATTATTTTGAGAATTATATATGTAGGCACCTCTGAATTTGGGATGCCGGTATTAAAAAAGTTAATTTCTTCAGATGAGAATATTTTGGCAGTTATTACTCAACCTGATCGACCCAGCGGAAGAGGGAAAAAAATACAACCTTCCCCTATTAAAGAAGTTGCTCTTGATTATGGAATAAAAATATTACAACCTGAAAATATCAATCATGTAAGTGCAATACGGCAGATTAAGGCACTTAATCCGGATTTGATTATCTTGGTTGCCTATGGTCAGATTCTTTCCGGAGAAGTATTAAATATACCAGCTCTAGGATGTTTGAATATTCATCCTTCTTTATTACCCAAATATAAAGGGCCTGCTCCGATTCAGTGGACCCTTATTAGAGGAGAGAGGGAAACCGGTATTAGCTTTCTCTTTATGAATGAAAAGATTGATGCCGGAGATATAATCATGCAAAAAAAGATAGAAATATTTCCCGAAGAAACCTATCGAGAATTAAGCAAAAGGCTGGCGCAAGAAAGTGCCGATTTGATCGGAATAGTCCTGCAAAAGATAAAAGAAGGAAATTTTGAAAAAATTCCCCAACCGGGAGACAGTTTTTTTTATGCCAGAAAACTAAATAAGAAGGATTGCCGGATTAATTGGAATCATAGTGGAGTGGATATTTTTAATTTGATCAGGGGGGTAACCGATATACCAGGTGCTTACACCGAGTTCAAAGGAAAAAGAATCAAAATTACCAAAGTTTCACTATTAACAAAAACTGAGCATAATCAGCAAATTTCTGACAAAAAACCGGGAGATATTATTAGAGTTGAGAAAAATGGATTAGATGTATTAGCTGGTGATCAAAGCCTAATTATAATAAAACGTCTTGTTCTTTCGGGTTCTAAGGAAATGGATGTTTCTCAATTTATAAATGGGTATCATCTAAAAAAGGGTGATTCTTTTAACTGATATTGTTAGGATGTTTCACCATCTTGGGGTAAATTGCAAAAGATAAAAGGAACAAAGAATTTGAGCTTAACCAATACAAGAAAATTAATTTTAGAAATACTAATACGTGTGGAAAGAGAAAATGCTTATTTAAATATATTAATTCCACAGTATTTTAACAAATATACTCTAAAAAATGAAGATAAAGCTCTGATTCAAGAGATATCTTATGGTGTTACCCGTTTTAGAAAAAGACTGGATTGGCTTATCGATCAGTTTCTTGATAACAGAAGCAAGAAATTGTCATTAACTATTCGAAATGTTTTAAGGATGGGTGTCTATCAGCTTTTTTTCTTAGACAGGATTCCGCATTATGCGATATGCAATGAGTCTGTTCAATTGGTAAAAAAAGAGGGATACCCTGGAAAGTCCAGGCTGGTTAACGCACTGTTAAGAAATGTTATCCGGGAATCGGATAAAGTCTGGTGGCCTGATATTCATCGGGATCCTATAAAATATATCTCAGTATTTTACTCTTTTCCCGAATGGATGGTTAAAAGATGGATAGATAGGTTTGGTCTTGATCTATGTCTCAGATTTTGTCAGGCAAGCAACCAAAGGCCGAATTTGACCTTGCGCGTTAATTCTTTAAAAACAAGTATGATAGAATTTAAAGAAAGACTAATTGAATTAGGGATATCTTTTGAAGATGGTAAATATCTTCCTAACGAATCGCTTATTATTAAAGAGTTTTTCAATGTAGGTCATTCCCCGCTTTTTCTGGATGGATTGTTTTCAATTCAGGATGAAAGCTCTATGTTAGCAGCGCGACTTTTAAATCCCCTGGCAGGGGAAACAATTATTGATATGTGTAGCGGGCCAGGCGGAAAGACTACTCATTTAGCGCAACTAATGAATAACAGAGGAAAAATTATTGCTTTTGAAAAAAACAAAAAAAGATTGGGAATGGTAGGGGAAGAATGTAATAGATTAGGTGTAGAAAATGTTAACTTGATCTTGCACGATTCAAGCAAATTTAACAGGAAATATTCGGACATAGCTGATAAAATATTAGTTGATGTACCATGTTCTGGTACGGGTGTTTTTAGGAAAAAACCAGATCTTAAATGGAAAAATATTAATAAAAATCAACTACAAAAGATAAATAATATTCAGGAAAAAATATTGGAGATTGCCTCTAGTTATCTTAAACCGGGTGGTGAAATGTTATATTCAACATGCAGTGTTGAAAAAGAAGAAAATGATGGAATAATTAAAAAATTTATCCAGAAAAATACCGGATTTGATATCCAGGACACTTCCCATTTTGTACAAAGAAATAATATAATTACATTTAAAACTGAAATATTACCAGCAATCCAGCTCCTTCCGGGGCATTCCGGGAGTGATATAGATGGATTTTATATGGTTAAAATAAAAAAATAAACAGGAATAGTGAGTAAGGTGTTAACAAAAATTTTAATGACGATTATGCGTTTTTTATTTATGATTATTACTGTAATGGGTGCTATAGCATTAGGTGCATATATAGCTTTTCTGACCTACCAGACAATTTTCTATATACAAAACGTTACTGTTCCCTTAGTTGTAAATATGGAACTGGATGAAGCTCGAGAAACTATCTACCAATCCGGATTGAAGATGAAAGTTATTGATGACCATGTATTTAGAGAAGGTGATAAATTTTACGTGATAAGCCAAAATCCATTGCCAGGAGATGAGATAAAAAAGAATCGTACAGTTGAAATTGAAATAAGAGAAACAAAAAGTTCTCAACAGGTTCCCAATTTGGTTGGAAAAACCATTGAAGAAGCGGAACAAATTCTTTCGGAATATGAATATCAAATTGGAAATATTGCTTATTCTTTGCATCAAGATTTGCCGAAAGGAACAATTATTGCCCAAACTCCTACACCGGGAGAAAATACCCAAACGAATGGTGAAATAAATATTTTGGTTAGCAAAGGTTTGTATTAAGATCAGCAAATGCCATAATATCATTTAGAACTAGGTGAAGAATAAAATAATGGAAGCACAAGAATTAAAATATTGGTTAGCCTGGAATAAAGTCAAAGAAGTCGGTCCAATCCGCTTTTCCTATCTGCTTCAGGCTTTTTCTTCCCTTGAGGATGCCTGGCATAGTATTTCTGAAACAAACAAAATCATGAAGTTGTTACATATTGGTGAAAATACCTGGAAAAAAATTGAACAGGAAAAGAAAAAGATAGATCCGGATAATGAATTAGCTTTATTAGATAAATTGAATGTTAAAGTTATCACTATAATAGAAGATGGGTATCCATCAATATTAAAAAATATCTATGATCCTCCCCCGATAATTTATTACCAGGGAAACTTTATTGAAATTATGAAAAATAAGAAAGGGATTGCAATTGTCGGTTCTAGAAAGGCAACTTATTATGGTAGAAAAGTGTCCCGCGAAATAGCAGATGAATTGGCCACATGCGGTTATGTAATTATTAGCGGATTGGCTAGGGGGATTGATACTCATGCACATATTGGTGCATTAGAAGCAGGTGGGATGACAATTGCTGTTTTGGGTTGTGGGGCAGATGTGATTTATCCTGCTGAAAACAGGGGCTTAGCTTATCGCATTATTGAAAATGGTGCTATTATTTCTGAATTTCCCTTGCAGACAAAACCGGAAAAAAGTAATTTTCCCAGAAGAAATAGAATTATAAGTGGGTTAACACTGGGAACTGTAGTTGTAGAGGCTGCAGAGAAAAGCGGTGCTTTGATTACTGCTGATTTCGCACTTGATCAGGGCAAAGAAGTATTTGCAATTCCCGGAAATATTCATTCTTTTCTTTCCAGGGGGTGTCACAATCTAATTAAACAAGGTGCTAAATTAGTTAATAATTACCAGGATATTCTGGAAGAATTAAAAGATATAAACGAACTATCAGAAGTAAAGGAAGGTGATATCTGCAAAAAAGAACAGCAGAAAATATTTTATGAAAACTTATCTGATTTTGAAAAAAAGTTCTTAGAATATATTTCAACTGAACCCTTACATATTGATGAAATTGCTAATTTGACTGATTCACCCCATGCCCGGGTTAGTGAGGTGCTTTTATCCCTTGAATTAAAAAACTGTATCCGGGAGATTGAAGGAAAGAGATATATAAGAATATAATTAATTTCATTCTATGTAGTTGCTAGAAATACCGTGCTCCTGTATAATATATTTGTGCTGATAACAATGTCGGGGCGTAGCGCAGTTTGGCAAGCGCACCTGAATGGGGTTCAGGGGGTCGGAGGTTCAAATCCTCTCGCCCCGACCAGCTATTAATTATCGAAATATTAGCTGTTGCAAAGTATAGGTGTTATGTTTTGTTATTACTGTAGAATTGTATCATTTTAACTATTTTAATAAAGTTTTGAAAAATCGTCCTATAGGACGTTTTTTTATTTAACCATGCAAAACCACGCAGGTGAGATAAATGAGTAAAGAATATGATGTAATTATTGTTGGTGCCGGACCGGCAGGAATTTTTACCGCTCTTGAATTATTAGATAACTCTGATAATTTTCCTAATATTGTGATTTTGGAAAGAGGGAAAAATATAGTTGAAAGAAACTGCCCTATGAGGAAACAAAAAATAGCCTGTCAGCAATGTAAACCATGTTCATTGTTGTCCGGCTGGGGTGGTGGAGGTGCTTTCAGTGACGGTAAATTAAATTTAACGGGTAGCATTGGAGGCCATCTAACTGATTACCTTGATGATGAAGCACTGGAAGAATTAATTCAGTATGTAGATAACAGATACCTGCAATTTGGGGCCAACGAAAATATTTATGGTAACAACCAACAGGAAATCGATATTCTCAAGAGAAAAACGGCAAAGGCAAATTTGGAGTTTATTCCGGCAAAGATTCGTCATTTAGGTACTGAAAAGTGTTTTGTGATATTGAAAAAAATTTATGATTATCTTGAGAAAAAAATTGAGATCAGGACTTCTGTGGAAGTTGATGAAATTATAGAAGAAGATAACCGGGTAAAAGGAGTTGTAACCAAAACGGGAGAAAAAATAAATGGCAGGTATGTAATCCTTTCTCCCGGCAGAGTAGGGGCTGAATGGTTAAAAAGAAGGGCATCAGAATTGAAACTAACAATTACTAACAACCCGGTTGATGTTGGTGTAAGGGTAGAACTTCCCGCCACTATTCTGAAATCTATAACCGATATTTTTTATGAATCAAAATTTATTTACTATACCTCTTTATTTGATGATAAGGTACGTACTTTTTGCATGTGCCCTTACGGAGAAGTTGTCATGGAATACAATGATGGAATAACAACCGTAAACGGACATAGTTACTATAATAGAAAAAGTGATAATACAAACTTTGCTCTCCTTGTTAGCACTGCATTTACCGAACCTTTCAAAGAACCAATTGCTTATGGAAAATATATTGCTCATCTGGCTAATATTTTAAGTGGAGGAGTTATCGTGCAACGATTGGGGGATTTAATTTCAGGAAGAAGATCCACTGATGATAGGATAAAACATTCTATTGTTACACCGACACTAAAAAGTGCTACCCCGGGTGATTTAAGTTTTGTACTACCTTATCGCATACTCAGTGATATTATTGAAATGTTAAAAGCCTTGGATAAAATATCACCAGGGGTATATAGTAAACAGACTTTATTGTACGGGGTAGAAGTTAAATTTTATTCGGCGAGATTGGCTTTATCTGAAAAACTTGAAACAAAAATAAATAACCTTTTTGCTATAGGTGACGGAGCAGGCATTACCAGGGGGCTGGTACAGGCATCCGTTTCAGGAGTAGTTGCTGCCCGGGAAATAAAAGAAAGATTGAGAAGAAACCAATGAAAATATTATTAACCAATGATGATGGGATTCATGCACCAGGTTTGAAAAAACTAAAAAAAAGCTTGAAAGAATTTGCAGAGGTTACTGTGGTAGCTCCTGACCGGGAAAGAAGCGGGTCAGGCTGTTCTGCCAGTATTTATCAAACAGTGAGGTGCCAAAAAATATGGTCAGGGAAGGATTTTCAAGGATATGCCTTAAGTGGAACACCCGTAGACTGCATTATGATTGGATTAGAGATGTTTACTGAAAAGTACAAACCTGATTTGATTATTTCAGGGATTAATGCCGGGACAAATTTGGGACGGGATATATTTTACTCCGGAACTGTTGGAGCTGCCATAGAAGGGGCATATCATAATATTCCTTCTGTAGCAGTTTCTATCAATCAGAAAGAAGAACCTTTTTATGACACTGCTGTAAAAGTAACCGGAAAAATAATTCAAACAATACCTTTGGAAAAGTTTAGTCAACAACAGGTATTAAATATTAATATTCCTAATGTGGTATATTCAGCAATAAAAGGTATTAAATTAACGAAACTTGCCCATATTTTTCATCAAAAAAATATTCAAAAGATTTACCATTCAGAGCATGCAGAGTACTATTGGATTGAAGGGAGTAAACCGGAAGGAGTAATGGAAGAAAATAGTGATTATTGGGCAATTTGTAATAACTATATTTCTATAACAGCCGTTTCGCTTGAATTAATGCAAAATCCTTCTTATGGTTACCTTGATAAGTGGGTGCATAACCTGAAAATTTAGAGAAAAGCCATTAATTTATCGGATAATACGGAGAAATAGCCAAATGAACGAACAGATATATTTAATAGTAATTTTGATATTTGTTATATTTATGTTATCCAAGTTTATTGCCAGAATGATGAAAACGAATTATCGAAAATATAGAATACCTATTCTTTATGGTAGGATATTATTAGGATTTCTTCTGGCAATGTTTTTTTATATTATTTATCTGATGTTAAAAGGAGAAGATGTTATCAATAGGCTAATGGGTTAACGTGATTTATCTTTATTACATGAAAGGAGCGGGAAACGGGGTTTGAACCCGCGACCTTTGGCTTGGGAAGCCAACGCTCTACCAACTGAGCTATTCCCGCAAAATAATCTTGCAGATTTTTATTATATATTAAAATAGTTGGGTTTTCAATTATCTTTTCAGGAATTTATCTTTTCAGGAATAGATATCATAAAAGAGAAAAATGTAATAAAAATAGGAGGAAATGAAAAGAAAGTGTATCAACGTAATTATTATCGAAACAGCAAATCAGGAAAAAAAAATAAAATAACTCGAAAAATTATATTACCTGTTCTGGCAATTATTTTTATCTTATCATTTGTTTATGTGATTGATTTATTGATCCATAGAGAAGAGATTTACCCAAATGTTGTGGTGATAGACCAGGGAATCGGCAAAATGAATAAAAATCAAGCCAGGCAGATAGTTGCACCGAAGGTTGAAAAATTAGTTTCCAGGCCTCTATTGTTCAAGTATAAGGGATTGGAAATAATTTTAAATCCAAAAGAAAAATTGGGTGCCACCATCGATATAGAAAAATTAATCGATGAAGCATATTCAACTGCCAGGCAAGGAGCATTGTGGCAGAGAATAAAAGAAAGAATATCTTTAATTAGAAAAAGTAGAGATGTACAGATTTCAGGATTTTTAATATTTAATCAGGATAGCTTTGAAAAGTTTTTTGCCCAGCTTCGATCTCAAATTGAACAGCCAGCCAGAGATGCATTGGTTGATTCGAATAGAATTATACCTGCCCAGGTCGGGGTTAAGCTAAATCGTTCAAAATTGGCTGAGGAGATACAAAAGAAATTGACTGATACTATAGATACTGATACACCTGTGGAAATAACCTTGCCTGTCCATTTTCAGAATCCGGATATTTCGACCAACAAACTGCTTGCACAAATAGCGATATCACAAGAAATTAGTATTTATGAAACATCACTGAAGGGGAAGGAAGAGAATACTCTTTATAATATTCAGAAAGCTTCTGAAGAAGTTAATGGAATTATATTAAAACCGGACGAAAGTTTTTCGTTCAATCAGTTGATTGGGCCGGCAGAAAAGGAAGATGGCTACAAAGAAAGTATAATTATTGTTAATGGGCAGTTCGTTAATGGATATGGCGGAGGTGTTTGCCAGGTTTCTACAACTTTATACAATGCGGTTTTGCTTGCCAATCTTCAAATAATTGAAAGATATAACCATTCGGTATACGGAGAGGCTACAAACTATGTTCCACTGGGTAGAGATGCTGCAATTTTTTATGGATACAAGGATCTAAGATTTAGAAATTCGTTAGATCAACAAATAGTTATATTTTGTGAAATCAAAGATGATAAATTAGTAGCAACGATTTTTGGAGAAAAACCATTAGATAAGAATATTAAAATTATTACTCAGGATAAAAAAATTCATGAGTATGATATTATTGAGATAAAAGAAGAAAATATTAGAAATATAGAAAATCCTGTTTTGCAGGAGGGAGTTCCCGGATA
Organism: uncultured Atribacterota bacterium; assembly: GCA_964586485.1. Classification (GTDB taxonomy): domain Bacteria; phylum Atribacterota; class Phoenicimicrobiia; order Phoenicimicrobiales; family Stramentimicrobiaceae; genus CAYWJZ01. The sequence goes on from CAZPII010000010.1 coordinate 12,277, forward strand.
CAGCATTAAAACATATCGTTTGGTTGTAGATCAGCAGGGTGAAAGAAGAGAGCTTCTTTCCCAAGATCAGTACATAAGTGTTCCCGAAAAAGTCCTGGTAAATTAATTAGGTTATCAAGAGGTAAGCATTATTGTCTAAAAAAAATGTTATATCTATACAAAAAAACCTTGGCTTATCTTTTTGTATTATTCTGCTACTATTTGTAATAGCAGCATTTTCTTCAGAGGTCAATGGCAGGGAACTGTTCAATAAAACAGAAAATGTTATTTGTGAGGGAACAAACTATCAAACTGTTGCTTATATTATCTCTTCTAACCAGGAAGGGCCAACCGTAATGATTATGTCCGGAGTTCACGGTAATGAACTGGCAGGCATCGAAGCAACTAAAGAATTATTAGAAAACCTTGAGCCTAATAAGGGAACAGTTATCGTTATTCCGGAGGTTAACATAGAGGCGTGCAAAAAAGGTGTTCGCATATTGCCTTCGGAAGAGGATTTAAATCGTATATATCCAGGAGATCCTGCCTCACAGGGTATACATAAATTGGCAGGTGAAATATTTGAAATTATACAAGAAAATGAAATTGATTTTCTGTTAGATCTACACGAATCCATAGAATTCTATCAAAAAAACTCTTCCCATTATGGACAGACTATTATTCTTGATAGTGATAATAATGAAATTCTCCAGGAGATAAGCAACTACCTGATTAAACGACTAAACCAGGAAGTTATTCTCCCGGAGAATAAATTTGAGGTAATTTCAGAACCTATAAAGGGATCCAGCACTTATGAGGCTTTACATCAATATAATATACTCGGTATTACTTTTGAAACATGCACAAAAATCGAACTTAAAAAAAGAGTAGCTTTTCACTATCATTGTATTCAAAGTATACTTAGATATTTTGATATAATACCATCATAATCATACATAATCATAATTTTTTATTCGTCGAGATTGTCCCCGGATTCTTCGCTTTCAATGGTTAGTTCTTCAGAATCCTGTGTTTCTTCATCTGTAGTATAGTTTTCTACCGAAAGTTCCTGATCCTCAGCTTCTTCGGTGTCATCTAATTCTGAAGTAAAGTCATAATGAATTTTTACATTGGCATCTTCCCGTAATTGAGCTAAAAGAGTTTCAGTTCTTTCATTTTCTTTTTGGGATGATAATATATTTTCAATTTCTTCTTCTGCTTTTTCATATGTAAGCTGATGTTCTTCTTGAATGTCATCACAAATAATAATATGGTAGCCATATTCAGTCTGAACAATATTACTTATTTCATCAACTTCTAAAGCAAATGCTGCCTCTTCAAATTCACTTACCATTTGACCACGGGTAATATAACCAAGATCTCCGCCTTTTTCTGAGGAGGGACCGATTGATTTTTCCCTGGCTAATTTATCAAAATCAGCAATCCCGTCATTTAATTGATTTAATATAGTTTGAGCTTCTTCGATAGTTTCAACTAAGATATGCCTAATTTTTCTTTTTTCCGGTTCAAAGAAATATTCTTTATTTTCTTCATAATATTGGGATATATCTTCTTCGGTAATCTCAATTTTATCATATTCCTGTTCAAGGGTTTTTTCTATCATTAATTGTCTGTTCAGACTATCTTTTAGTTGATTGATAGTTAAATTATTCCTTTTTAGAACTTCATTAAATTCTTCTTCTGAATCAAAATTGGTTTTAATTTGCTCTATTTCTTCATTGACTTCATTGTCGGAAACACGGATGTTTTGGTCCTGGGCATATTGATATAAGAGAGTTGAATTAACCAGTTGCTCCGTAACACTGTTTTTAATGGAAGCCAATGTTTCGTCTGTTATGCTGGATAGGGTTTGACTATCGTATCTGGATATAAAACTACTAAAGGCATTTTGCCATTGTTGGTAACTTATCCCGGTATCGTTAACTTCAGCAATTAAACTTCCTGAGCTTTGTGGATTGTTGCCTGAAGATCGGTATTGGCCGAGTCCATAAAAAATTGAGACAACAAAGGCAATGACGATAACCAGAAGAATGGGTTTTAAATTCTTTCGAATAAATTGCATAATGGTATTAGATCTCCTTAAAATTATTTTTGATGTCGACTATAAATATAATAGCAGTAATAAATTTTGTCAAATATATTAATATCTTTTAAGGTAATTACTAAATGGCAGAATTTTCTATTTACCAGAAAATCATATTCACTTACCAATTTAAGTAATACTATTGAGCTTTTTACCCATTTTGTTATATACTGATTAAAATTGATTTATAAATATGCTGATTTTAGAAATACGATATTATTTAATACTACATACTACTGAATTTTTTAGAGTAGATAAATATTGTAGAGGATTACGAACAAAGTTTAAAATATTTCGATCTTTTTAAGGCTGTAACATGAACCAGAAAGAAAATCAAAAAGAAATTAGAGAGAAAATTGAGGAATTACGGGATATTATAAGAAAACATAATTATCATTATTATGTGCTGGATAAGCCCATTATTTCAGATTATGAATATGACCGCTTAATGAGACACTTGATTGCTTTAGAAAAAGAATATCCCTGGTTGATTACCCCCGATTCTCCCACTCAAAGGGTAGGAGCCAAACCTTTAGAAGAATTTAAAACCGCCCGGCATTTGGTACCCATGTTGAGTCTATCTAATGCTTTTACCGATCAGGAACTTCTAGATTTTGACCAGAGACTCAAAAAAAATATTTCTCAACAATCTTTTAATTATGTAGTTGAACTGAAAATTGATGGATTGGCTATTGCGCTGGTTTATAAAAATGGAATTCTTGAACGTGGTGCAACCAGAGGGGATGGCTTTTCCGGAGAAGATATAACCCAGAATTTAAGAACAATTAACAGTATACCTCTGAAGTTAAGGGGTTCTCAAAACACAGGAACTATCGAGGTTTATGGCGAAGTCTATATGAATAAAGATAGCTTTAAAAAACTAAATGAAGAACGACTGAAAAAAGGAGAAAACCTTTTTGCGAATCCCAGGAATGCGGCTGCCGGATCAGTTCGTCAGCTGGATCCGGCGATTACCGCAAAAAGGCAACTGGATACTTTTATTTATCGGGCAACTTTTCCGGAAGGAAATCATTTTAATACCCATATGGAAGTGTTGAATTTTTTAAGAGATGCCGGTTTTAAAGTAAATCCTAATATCAAAGAATGTCAAGATATTCACCAGGCCATTGATTATTGTAAATCGTGGAAAAATCAGAAGAACAGCTTGAATTATGAAATTGATGGAATGGTAATTAAAGTCAATCAATTGAAATTAAGAGAAAAACTGGGATCGACTTCCAAAAGCCCCCGTTGGGCTATTGCATACAAATTTCCTGCTGAGCAAATGACTACTGTCATTAAAGATATTATTGTGGGCGTTGGACGTACAGGGGCATTGACACCGGTGGCAATTTTAGAGCCAATTATGATTTCAGGGTCCCGGGTTCAGAGAGCAACCTTGCATAACGAGGATGAAATCAAAAGAAAAGATATTCGTATAGGGGATACTGTACTTATTCAAAAAGCAGGGGAAGTAATACCGGAAGTTGTAAAAGTAATAAAAGAAAAACGTTCTGGAAAAGAAAAGGCTTTTCAAATGCCTGATAGATGTCCTGTTTGTGGTTCAAAAGTAGTTAAACTGGAAGAGGAAGTTGTTTCTCGTTGTAACAATATATCCTGCCCTGCGCAGGTAAAGGAAAGAATAAAGCATTTTGTTTCGAGACAGGCAATGGATATCGATGGTTTGGGATCAGCACTTATTGACCAGCTTGTTGATAAAAAAATAATCAAAGATTTTGCTGATCTATATTATTTGAAGAAGAAGGACCTCATTACACTGGATAGGATGGCCGAAAAATCTTCAGAAAATATTATTAAAGCCATTGAGAAAAGTAAAGAAAAGCCCTTACCTAATTTGATTTTTGCCTTGGGAATTCGCTATGTAGGTAACCATGCCGCAAAATTGCTGGCCAAAAGAATTGATAATCTTCTTGATTTAAAAGATATGAACCAGGAAGAACTTGTTGATATTGAAGAATTTGGTCCTAAAATTGCCGAAAGTATCATTCAATTTTTTCAAAAAAAAGAAAATATAGAAATAATTAGAAAGCTTAAAGAAGTAGGAATAAAATTTACTTCACAAGAAAAAAAGAAAAAAAAGCAACCACTAAAAGGAACTCAATTCGTCTTAACCGGTGCTCTGAAAAACTTTACCAGAGAAGAAGCAAAGGATAATATTGAGATGTTGGGTGGGCGCGTCACCGGTAGTGTTACGAAGAACACAGATTATGTGGTAGCAGGCAAAGATCCTGGCCAGAAATACCAGCAGGCAAAAAAGATGAAAATCAAAATAATTGGAGAAGAAGATTTTATAAAAATGTTAGAAAAATAAAAAAGATAAGATTAAAAAATTAAAAGGAGATATTATGACTGAGAAAATCATTGAAAAAAAAGATGTAGAATATGTAGCAAACTTAGCTAAGCTAAAATTAAATGATCAACAAAAAAAAGTATTTCTTAAACAGCTAAACAATATACTTTCTTATTTTAAGCAATTAAATGAGCTGGATACCGATAATGTTGAACCCACTTCTTATATTTTACATACTTCAAACCTATTCCATGAAGATATTCTCAAACCATCCCTACCGCAGGAAACAGTTTTAAGTTTGACTGAATATAAAAAGGATGGTTATTTTAAGGTTCCCAAGATCTTGTAAAGTAGTAATATAACCAATAACAAACAAGAAACAGAAGATGTTCTGAGAAATAGGGAGGGGAAAACAATTGCATCTTAATGAACTAAAAGTAACAGAATACCTTGAAAAAGTAAAACAAAGAGAAATATCAGTAGAACAGGTAGTTAAAGATATATTTAATCGAATTGACCGGGTGGACTCAAAATTAAAGGCATATTTAAGTCTTAATCGCGAAGTTGCTTTTACGGAAGCAAGCAAAATGGATAATAAAATCAAAGAAGGTGACAAGATACCACCTCTCGCCGGCCTTCCGATAGCGATTAAAGATATTATTTGTACTATGGGCCTTGAAACTACTTGCGGATCAAAAATATTAAAAGGATTCATTCCGCCTTATGACGCCACGGTAATTAGAAAAATCAAAGATGCCGGTGCAATCATTATCGGAAAAACGAATATGGATGAATTCGGTATGGGTTCATCCAATGAGAATTCTGCTTTCCAGGTAACACTTAACCCTTGGGATACCAGTCGCGTACCCGGTGGTTCAAGTGGAGGTTCAGCGGTAGCAGTGGCAGCCGATGAAGCACTGGCCTCCCTTGGAACAGATACCGGGGGATCGATAAGAACTCCGGCTTCTTTTTGTGGAATTGTAGGAATGAAACCTACTTATGGGCGAGTATCCCGCTATGGACTGATTGCCTATGCTTCTTCCCTGGACCAAATTGGCACATTAACTAAAAGTGTGCAAGATTCAGCAGTAATGATGAACATCATATGTGGACATGATTCAATGGACACGACATCTGCTAATATTCCTGTACCAAATTTTCTTGATGCCTGCCGAGAAGGTATTCAAGATTTAAAATTTGCTGTGCCACGTGAATTTTTTAAACAGGGTTTAAATGATGAAGTAAAGGATGCTGTAAAACAAGCTATAATGACAATTTCTCGTTTGGGTGGAAAAGTTGAAGAAATTTCTTTGCCCAATATAGAATATGCCTTACCGGCTTATTATTTGATTGCTATGGCTGAAGCAAGTTCAAATCTGGCAAAATTTGATGGGGTACAGTATGGTTTACGTATAAATGATCGCGGTAGCCTTGAAGAAATGTATCAAAAGACAAGAACCGAAGGGTTTGGCCCAGAGGTTATTCGGAGGATTATGCTGGGAACTTATGCCTTGAGTTCCGGTTATTATGATGCATACTATCTGAAGGCACAAAAGGTAAGAACCTTAGTAAAAAATGATTTTAACGAGGCTTTTCAGAAATATGATATTTTGTTGTGTCCCACTTCTCCTGTTCCTGCTTTTCGGGTCGGAGAGAGAGTAGATGATCCTTTAACTATGTATCTAACTGATGTGTATACCATGCCTGTTAACTTGGCAGGACTACCTGCCTTGTCAATCAATTGTGGTTTTACCAAAAAAGAACATCTACCCATCGGTATGCAAATAATAGGAGGGGCATTCAGAGAAGAGAATATTTTTAGAGTTGCCTTTAATTATGAAAGAGAACTTGGCAAAATTGATTTACAAAAGCCACGGATGTAAGCCATACGTTATATTATATCTTTAGAAAAAGTAATAAGAATGTGATTGTAAAAAGAATGGAGAAGATTATGCAAGAAGATATTGTCATTGGTTTAGAGATTCATATTCAATTGCTAACCAATACCAAAATATTCTGCCATTGTAGCACTGATTATATTGATCAAGAGCCTAATACCAATACCTGTCCGGTTTGTCTTGGATTACCGGGGTCTTTACCTGTGCTCAACAAAAAGGCAGTAGAATTAGCAATCAGAACAGCCATTGCTTTAAATTGCCATATTAATAGAACGAATATTTTTCATAGAAAAAATTATTTTTACCCGGATTTACCAAAGGCATACCAGATTTCACAATATGATTTTCCCCTGGCAGGCGAGGGTTTTATGGAAATAAAAGCAGGTGAATCAGGAGAAAGAAAAAAGATCGGTATTGATAGGGCGCACATGGAAGAAGATGCCGGAAAGTTAGTTCATCTGGAAAAGAATGGTATTATTATTGATTCTCTGGTTGACTTTAACCGTTGCGGAGTACCCTTGCTGGAAATTGTAACAAAGCCGGATATTCGTTCTTCCGATGAGGCAATCGTTTTTCTACAAAACCTCAGAAGTATTGTACAGTATCTGGATGTGTGTGATGGTAATTTAGAACGTGGTTCCATGCGCTGTGATGCTAATATCTCAATCAGAGACCCTTACACCAATCAATTGGGGATTAAAACCGAAGTCAAGAACATGAATTCTTTTCGGGCCATAAAAAAAGCGCTTGATTATGAAATAAACAGACAGCGGGAATTGATTAAGAGCGGAGAAAAGGTATTACTGGAGACACGAAGATGGGATGAACAAAACACTCGGACCGTTACCATGCGTGGAAAAGAAGAAGCACATGATTATCGATATTTTCCGGAACCTGATTTATTGCCTTTGGCAATTGATCATTCCTGGGCAAGTAAAATTAAAGATAATTTACCGGAATTACCTGGAGATAGAAAGGAAAGATTTGTACGCGATTTTGGACTTTCTGATTATGATGCCAGTCGCCTGGTAGAAGCAAAATCAATAGGCAATTATTTTGAGGAAGCTGCTCGGGACTATAAAGATTACAAAAAATTAGCTAATTGGATATTGGGAGAATTATTACGGTTTTTGAGAGAGGAGAATATTGATATTGATTCAAGCCCTATTTCTGCTGAAAGATTAGCTGAATTACTCCAGTTAATAGATCAGAAGGTTATTAGTGGGAAAATTGCTAAAACTATATTTGAAAAAATGTTTAAAACCGGTCAGAGTGCTTCTCTTTTGGTTCAAAAAAGCGGACTTACTCAAATTAGTGATGAAAACGAAATTGACGTAATTATCGAAAAAGTTATCAAAGAAAACATTCAGTCGGTAAATGATTACCGTTCAGGTAAAGAAAAAGCAGTTAATTTTCTGGTCGGCCAGGTAATGCGCCATACAAA
>CAZPII010000011.1:0-7042 GCA_964586485.1 uncultured Atribacterota bacterium
AAAACAATACTTTTTTCATAATAAAAAACTTCCTTTCTTTTTAAATATTAAAATTAAGAACCAAAAATCATTCTTAGAAATTTCTTTAATATTAAAAAGTCGGAAGTCTGGCAGTCATAATATTGTAGGAGATTGTTTCACCATACAATATTTTAGACCCATAACTTTGCGTCCTATCCTTTCGGATAGTTTGCCTTTCTCAACCTTTCTGGATGCCTGGCATCACCTCCGATATTTTTCTCTTTGATGATAAAAAATAAAGTGTTATTTACTTCAGAAATTCTTCAACTCTTCATCCATCTACTGTGATATCTCTTTAAAGTTATGATTACTACATAGTAATAACACTTATTTATACAGAAACTGAATATCCTTGTGCTATGTTTTTATTGTCATTCGTATAGAGATATGTTTTGTGCTGCAAATATTCAATGAAAATAGCTCGAATTTTTTAAATCCAAGCAAAATTGTTCGGCTAAAAATTAAGAATATTTTTGGGGGCAGTAAGCAGGCAGTCCGGCGATCCCCACATGTGGAGATGGGAAAATGGGACCCGTGACTTTGCGTCCCATCCTTACGGATGGTTTACCTTTCTCAGCTTAGAGCTTTAAACTCTATAGCAGTACCTCCTTATTAAATGGTATCAAGTATGTAGTATCGGGTATCGAGTCTAAAAATTAAATAAAACATGGGTCAAAAGCATTAAATTTGTGTGTATGGATGTGGTGCCAATTTAATTCATTTTACTGGTACATTTTTATATTTATTAAATTCTGTTTCATTGTGACCTATATAATATTCTGGTACCAAAATTATACTATTAAAGAATTTAAAAGGCAATAAATATTTTAGTGAAATAAAATAATTTTAAATAGTAATTTTAAAACGTGTTATAGGAAGGCAGGAAAGGAATGATGTAAAAAGGAGGATATGTGCCGCAATGACAAATTTGTATTATGCTGTGCGAATTGAGTGAAAATTGGTCCAGAAAATATTTCTTTAGTTTAATTGTTTCTCAAAGACCATAAAATGTCTTCCCGGGCTGTAATAATCGCGTACAGCTTCTCTTACATTAACAGAAACAGTGGTTCCGATTTGTGGGCTAATATTAAGATAGCCGTTTTTCAGGAACAATTTTTCCGAAGCCAGATTTTCCGGATCAATGGTTACCTCAACCCTGCTGCAACCCAACTCATAAGCTCTTTTCTCTGTTTCTTCCAGCAACAACCCTCCCAGGCCCCTGCCCTGCATATCTGGATGGACTCCAATCTGCCAGAGAAAATAAGTATTATAGTCATTCTGGGAAACAAAACCCATCTGCCAGCCTACTAATTTTTTCTGATGTTCTGCAACCAGACAGGTGGAAGAAAAGTATCTCAACATAATCCGATAGAAATGCTGAAAATATTTTTCCAGGGGAGGAGACTGGGATACCAGATCATAAACTTCTAAAAATTCATCCTCTCTGGCTTCTCTAATATTGATGCCATCCCGCCAGGCCTGGATTTTCTGTATTTTCCTTTTAATAACATGCTGTTTGCCAATATCCGGACGATAATAGAAGTTTCCCCTGATGCCGGTAGTGGCTTTCTCGATTTGCTGGTTAGATTGCCGGATGGATGGGGCATCTGTCAGCAAGGCAATTCCCCGTTCATCACCTACCCGCAATTGAGAGCGATCGTCCAGCCCACAGCTGTAATATATACTGGTTCTATTTTTTTCTAATACGCTTTTATCAATTTGAACATTTAAAACCTGATCAGACAATCTGGGATAATCAGGAGGCACAATATATCTGCATAAAGTGGCATGAGGGGTAAATTGTAATTCCGGTTCTTCTCCGTTTAACAAATCTTTAATAATATCTACAATATTATTCTTTAATACCCTGATTGTATTCATCCATTCCGGGTCACCGGGCCGAAAGTTGTATTCAATTAATTTAATTCCCTGAGGAGTTAACATGAACTGTCCGTATAGGAAACCTGATACGGAATAACCGGTTTCTTTTTGCAGAGCAATCATGGTTTTTTTCATCACCTGTACTGCCTTTTGGTAATCTTCTTCCTGCATAAAGGGAAGTAAATGCCCGGTTGTGGAATAAGATCCCATGCTGGCTGTGTTCGGTCCCCTGTCTCCGGGTAATAATTTCTTGAAATCCTGGACAGCCGGAGTAGGGATCAATCTGTCTTCACAAATAAATGCCTGGATAGTGAATTCCTCACCCTGTAGTCTTTCTTCAATAATAATTTGGGAATGCCCGCTGATCTGATCCTTGTGAACAAGTTGGATATAATCCTTAACTTCGTTTGCTGTTTTTAGCTGGTTGCCAAATACCTTCACTCCCAGACCGTCAGTTAGCCCTATAGGCTTTACTGCAACCTGCCAGTTCAATTCTTCTGCATAGTCAATGGCCTGCTCGGGTTCTTTAAATACTTTATAAACAGGGATTACTTCCGGAGCAATTTCACGGACCAGCTTTCGGGCAAAAGCCTTATCCGACTCAAGACGGGCAAAACATTGCCGGGGACCAAATGAACGAATTCCTTCTTCTTCCAGCAAATCAACAAGTCCGGCTTGTAGAGGGCTGGCGGTAGTAATCAGGACTAAGTCAATTTTTTCTTTTTTACAATGGTCTTTGATATTTTCAATATCTTTCAAATTGCCTATTCGAAATCCGTCTGCAATAGAAATGATACCCGGATTTTTGGTATCCATGTAAGCATATACCTTTATTCGGGAATCTCTCTTAATATTTTCAATAGTAATCTGCTCTTTTGCCCAGCTTCCCACAACAAGTACTTTTTCAGGTTTTATGTTTATATGATTTTTAGTCATTTTTTATTTTCTTATTCTTCCCGTCGTTCCATCCGTTCATTGTCATCAGGTACCAGGGAGATAGTTTCATCATAATCTGATAATAATTTTTCAATACCCACTGATTTGTATTCACCGTCATCTCCATTCAGTTTCAGTTGTAGGTTACAGCTTTCACAGTCGTTATCACAAAGTATCGTCTTATAATGATCAGGTTCCCGATAGGTAGTAATAACCCCTTCATAATTCCTTAAGATAACCTTGTGCGTAGACCAGGAAAGAACATAATTCGGCATAATGGGTATCTTTCCGCCTCCGCCCGGTGCATCAATCACATAACTGGGAACCGCAAAACCACTGGTATGGCCGATGAGTGATTCGATAATTTCCATACCTTTACCTACCGGTGTCCTGAAATGGGATAATCCTTCTGATAAATCACACTGATATAGATAATACGGTCTAACCCGATTCTGAACTAATTTTTGTACCAGCCTCTTCATAATGCGGGGACAGTCATTTACTCTGGCCAACAACACTGACTGGTTTCCCAGGGGTATTCCGGCATCGGCTAATTTTCGCAAAGCTTCACGGGAATCTTTGGTTATTTCCCTGGGATGATTAAAATGGGTATTCAACCAGATAGGATGATGCTTTTTTAACATATCAACTAACTCCTGGGTAATCCGAAAAGGCAGAACCGCAGGAACTCTGCTTCCGATTCTAATTACTTCTACATGTGGTATTTTTTTAAGTTCTGACAAAATCCAATCGAGATAGTCATCAGGCAGCATCAATGGATCTCCGCCGGATAACAATACATCACGAACCTGACTATTGTTTTTAATATATTCAAGTCCCAATTTTATTTCTTCCCGACTCGGAATGGAATCCATATCTCCTACTTTTCTCTTTCGCGTACAGTGTCTACAATACATAGAACAGGTATTGCTGACCAAGAGAAGCACCCTATCCGGATAACGGTGTGTAATATTAGGAACCGGGCTATCCTTATCCTCATCTAGGGGATCCGCCATATCACAGGTAGTCTTAGTCATTTCCTCACCACGTGGAAATGCCTGCAAAAAAATAGGATCATATTGATAATTTTCTACATCTATGAGGGAAAGATAATATGGTGTAATCGAAAGTGGAAATTTGCCAGTGACCTTTTTCAATAATTTTTTTTCTCTCTCTTTAAATCTGATTCCGGTGAGTTTTTCAAATGTCTTGATATCTCGAATACTATGCTTTAGTTGCCATTGATAGTCTTTCCATTTGGATTGTTTTTTAAATTCTTTTAATTTATTTTTACTTTGATCTGGTTGGTTAGTTACAGTTGATGTATTCACCCTGGGACTCCTTCCTGATTGTGAAAAATATATCTTAGGTAGATAGTTTTAATATGCTTTAAATAGGACTATCTGGGTTGATACTAAGTAGATAGAAAATATATTTTTCTCTTGTTATAATTTTATTATCAAATCTAATATATAGTACTATAATGATTTTGTCAAGTTAGATAAAAATATAATGCTTGTTATATATGGTTTATAACCATATATAATGTCTGTAACATCTTTTTATATTGTATTTTAGATAATAACATACTTTTCAATAGATATGGTACTTATAAATATATTCTTTCGTATACTAATTATATATTAACTTATTCTGTTGCAATTACAATTTTCTCTAATTTGATAAAATAAAATTTGTCACTTAAAATTGTAATAAGAATTCCCGGAAGATTATTTCGAAAAAGATTCTAAAAATAAGGAATAATCAAGATGAAAAAATTTAGGATTTCCTCGGAAATTTATCTCTATACCGGCATTTTTTTGGTATCTCTCTCTATCCTGATTTATGAACTTACTTTGACCAGAGTGTTTTCTATCATTCAGTGGAATTACCTGGCTTTTATGATTATCAGTATTGCCTTTCAGGGATATGGTGCCAGCGGAACTTTTTTGACTATTACCCCTTCTCTAACCAGAAAGAGAAACAGTCAACAATTATCCTCTCTGCTTTCCCGTTTTTCTTTGTTTTATGGATTGAGTATTCTGGTTTCTATTTTTCTGATTACCAGAATTCCTTTTGACCTTTACCGCTTAAACGCCGACCGGTACCAATTACTCTATCTGCTTCTTTATTATCTGGCTGTGGCATTGCCCTTCTTTTTTGCCGGAATTTGTATATCACTGGCCATCTCACAATTGCCGGGAAAGGTCAGTAAACTTTATTTCTTTGACCTGACGGGAGCCTCACTGGGTTGTCTGGCTTTCTTATTTTTTACCTCTCAGATAAAAATTATCAATCTGATTATGCTGTTAGCTATCATTGGCTTCATTGCTTCATTTTTCTTTTCCATTGCTCAGCATAGTCAGCATAAAAAAGTATTATCTATCTTGCCGTTATTATTAATAATTGTTTTAGTAATAATTAATTTTTTATCTTATTCACCTATTTCTCTACCCGTTAATCCCTACAAGGAATTATTTACCTTTTTACGCTATCCTGATACCGAGATTCTCTTTGAGGATGAAAATAGCTTTTCTCAGATTAAAGTCGTAGAAAGTCCGGCTGTAAAACATGCTCCCGGTTTAAGCCTGATTTTTGATGGCCGGATACCTGAACAGCGGGCAATACTGACTGATGATTCCGGAGTAAGCGCCATTACCAGATTTGATGGGAGCAAAGAATCTATTCGATTTACTGATTACCTGTCTAACGCCCTGGGTTTTCACCTTACTGAAGAGCGCGAGCGTGTCCTGATAATTGGTGCGGGAGGAGGATTAGATATCTTAAGCGCTGTTTACCAAAACAGTGGAGAAATTAAAGCTATTGAACTGAATCCTATTATAATTGATTTGATGAAAAATCAGTTTGACGAATATTCCGGAGAGCTCTTTAACCGTCCGGAAGTGTCCATCTTGCAGGGAGAAGGCAGGAGTGTACTTAAAAATATTGACCATAACTTTGATTTGATTCAACTATCTTTAATTGGTTCTGCCGGCACTTCTTCCGTAGGGTTTCATAGTATTTCCGAAAATTATCTTTATACGGTAGAGGGAATGATTGATTTCTTAGAGCATCTTTCGGAAGATGGGGTAATCTGTATTACCCGGTGGCTGCTCTTCCCTCCACGGGAATCGGTCAAGCTCGTCGGAATTGCCTTAGAAGCTTTAAAAAGAATAGGAGTGGAGAATCCGGAAAAACACATTGCAATGATTCGAAGTTGGGGAACCACTACTTTTATCTGCAGCAAGCAGCCTATCGATAGAGAAATGACAGGTATTATTGAATCATTCTGCCAGGTACGCAGCTTTGATGCAGTTTATTTTCCGGGAATTGGAATAGATCAGGTGAACCGGAATCACCGGTTGGAACAACCGTACTATTACCAGGCAATTTCAAATTTAACCGAGCACTTTAAAGAAGGTCAGGTCAATAAATTCTATCAGGATTATTTTTTTAATATCGCTCCGGCTACCGATAACCGGCCTTTCTTTTTTTATTTTCTGAAGTGGAGAAATATTCCCACTATTGTCAGTGATACCAGTTACTGGCAACCTATGATTGAATGGGGTAATCTGATTGTTTTTGCCACTCTTGTTCAGGGAATTATTTTCAGCTTCTTTTTCATTTTTTTACCGCTTTTTATTAAAAGAATCTCTCCGGGCAAAGGTTGGTATTTCCCCCTACTCTATTTTGCCTCATTGGGATTAAGTTATATGTTAATTGAAATTTCCTTTATTCAAAAGTTCATCCTTTATCTGACCAATCCTACTTATGCTTCATCGGCAATTATCTTCTCCTTTTTATTTTTCTCGGGATTGGGGAGTCGATATTCCCAACGATTCCAAACAGAGGCAATTTATTATCTAAAAAGGATTATCCCGACTATCTGTATACTATTGGTACTCTACCAGCTGCTAATACCAATTATTTTTCAGCAGACCTTGGCTTTTTCGATTCCAATAAGGTTTGTATTAACATTCTGCCTGATAGCCCCGCTTGCTTTCTTAATGGGCATGCCCTTCCCTCTGGGAATCGGCATTGTAGCAGAGAGAAAAGAAAATATGATTCCCTGGGCATGGGCAACTAATAATTTCTGTACCATTTTAGCTTCAGTTTCAGCAGTCATCATTGCGCTGTCTGCTGGTTTCCAGGCAGTAGGATATCTGGCAGCAGGAATTTATCTAGGAGGATTAGTTGCGATTGT
>CAZPII010000011.1:7142-19105 GCA_964586485.1 uncultured Atribacterota bacterium
AGGCAGTAGGATATCTGGCAGCAGGAATTTATCTAGGAGGATTAGTTGCGATTGTAATCCTGTCAGGGGACGGTCCTTTGGCAGATATTTAAAAAGAAAATTTCATTGTGAAAACCGTGCCTGGTATTTGCCCCAGGCTCGGCCTATGGTTTAAAATAGACATGAGCGCCTTCAGAATAGTCTAAAGGTTCACCATGTTTGTTACCCTGGAAAACATTCCCGGAAATTTCATACTCATCATCCTCTGGAGGTATCAAATCTCCGTTGTCCCCTTCCTCAACCGGAATATCCTCCCTGTAATCCTCATCACCGAGATCACCCCAACCTTTCGGGCGAAGGCTAATGGGTAATAATATAGTATTAGAACTCACATTCATCCCACCACCAAAACCTTCCGCTTGATTGTTTTTGATATTATTATTGCTCATTTCAATTGAATTATCTCCCTGTATCATCATTGCTCCACCATGTAAGGCACTATTACCATTAATAGAAAGATTGTTAGTAATCTTGGGATTACTGTTATTAATATAGAAACCTCCACCGTGTATTGCCATATTATTTTCAATGATATTCCCAGCTATAGCATGATCTGTCTCTTCAGAATAGCTACTTTCTATAAGAATTCCCCCTCCGTTATTTTCGGAAACATTATTACTAATAGTATTATCAGAAACAAGAGGAGAGCTTGATGACATATAAATACCTCCTCCACCAGCTGAAATAGTTATAGCATTATTAGCTGTTATGATGTTATTGGTCATTAAAGATGAACTGTTATACATATAAATTCCTCCGCCCCATTTTGCCTCGTTTTCAGAAATGTTGTGGTTATCTGATATCGTAGGTGAACTGTTATTCATGTATATTCCTCCACCGGCAGAGCTAGCTGTATTGCTTTCAATGCTATTTCCTATGATGCTTTTTTCACCAGTGTTGTAGGAATTCTCCATATATATACCTCCTCCATGCTGTCCAGCCATATTATCAGTGATTGCATTGTTATTAGTAATATTTGGCGAGGGATTATTTTTAATAAACATCCCGCCACCGTTTCTGTTTGCAGAATTTTTTGAAATGCAATTATTGTTTATTTCAGGAGCAGCTTCATATAGGTATATTCCTCCACCATCATAAGTTGCCTCATTATTGTTAATTTTATTATTATTAATTCCATTGAAAGATTCTGAATAACCTCTAAATATATAAATTCCCCCGCCATGTTCATCCTGAGTATTTCCATTTCCTGCTGAATTGTTATTAATAGTGTTGTAAATGATATTGGGAGAACTTTCATGGATGTATATCCCTCCAGCTTTATTATCAGCTTGGTTATAATATATATTATTTCCATTTATAACAGTAGATGATGAATTTATTATATAAATCCCGCCACCAATAGTTGCGTGGTTTTGATCAATGATATTATATAATAAATTGGGATTGCTATTGTTAACGTAAATTCCTCCACCGGCGGTGTAGCTGTCCATCAGAGTACCTGTTCCATTAATAATAGTAAATCCTTCCAGGGTTGAAGTATCTCCATTGGTAAAAGTAACCACAGAACCATCTCCGGTTCCGTCCTCATCAATATCACCATCTACAATCGTGGCAGCAACAATATCAGGATTTGATGGATCAGCGCTTTTTACAGTAATATTTTTACCATCAATTACAAGGTTTTCATAATAGGTTCCTGGACAGACAATGATGGTATCTCCATCTTCAGCTGTATCGATGGCATTTTGGATGCTAGTGTAGTTTTTGCTTTGTAATTCTCCAGATTGGTTATATCTGCGTATTTTTGCATCCGAAAGGATAAAACTAACTTCAATACTATAATCCTGTTGGATACTATCAATGGTGTAAGGAGTTTTTGTTTCTACTTCCTCTCCATTTAGAGTTATTGTTTCAATCTGGTAGCAGATATCAGAAGTAATAGTGAATGTCTGATTTTCTCCTTGTAAGACTGTAATCTCACCTTCCGGTTCAATACTGCCATTATCTCCAGTATTGGCTGTAATAGTAAACTGCTGGATAAAGAATGCCTCGATAGTATGGTTAGCCTGAATGTCAGTAAATGCATATTCATTCACTTTACCAACTGATACATCATCCACTATGACATCAGAAATGATATATCCGTTATCAGGAGTAATGGAAAAAGTCTGTTCTCCCCCCTCGGTTACCGTTATTTTTCCTGAGGGATTGATAGTACCTCCCTCTGTTGCTGTTGAGGTGATGGTATAAGTTTTTACATTAATAGGTGGTATAGATTGTGGTTTTTTTTGAAAACTTACCTGGATGGTATGATCCTTACGGACATCCGTAAAGGTATATTCGGTTACTGCACCTACAGACTCTCCATCTATTAATACGTCTAAAACCTTGTAACCTTTATCAGGGGTTATAGTGAAAGATTGTTCTTCTCCTTCCATCAGGGTAATCTTGCCTTCAGATGTGATTTTTCCGTTCTCCCCGGCGATTGCAGTAATGGTGTATATAGTTGGTTCCGGGGATGGGAAAAAGCCGTTACATCCTACAATCATTATAATAATAAACAAAAATAATAAAAAAAACATCGTAAGGCCGGATTTTTTAGACATTTACATCCTCCTGTATTCTATTTTTGCCATGTGTCTTAAAGAACATAAAAACGCTTTTATTTTACCACAGCACATCATATATTCAAAGAAGAAAGTAAACTTTATAGAACGATTTGGAAGATAAAAACAATGTTGAAATAATACAATGGTGAAATAATAAATATTAACCATTAACTTTTTAGAACTACTTAAAAAATATAAATATTTTCCACTTCCTTTTTGTATTTTACCCCATTTTTTGCTTTTACATTATAGAAAGAAGTTATCAGTTTTCAGTTTACATTTCTCAGCTTAAATTCAATAAAATATCAAGAATATTAAAGTAGCTTATAGCTAAAAACTGAAAACCGATAACTGAAAACAGTATACCCACAAATATTTCCCGGGTATAAAAACGAAAGGAGGTGGCAGAATGCCAGTAGTAGTCGTACCCTATGAATCTGTTTTGCAGCTAAGATTGGTTACCGGGACAGATCCTGAAACAAGCGCGCCGATTATCAAAACCAAGAGCTTCAACAAAGTCAAAGATTCGGCAGTTGAACAGGATATTTTTGATGTAGCCAATGAATTATCCAGTTTGCAAAACTACAGCTTAGATGAAATCAGACTGCGCACGACATCTCAGCTCACATCTTAGTAAAAAGTGATAAAAGCAAATCATAAAATTTAAAAATACAGAAAGGAGGAAAACATGTCTACAACACTTGGTGATGTTACAAGCTATAAGCGACTCTATATGCAATTCAGGGACAGTGAAGGCAATCTGGTCAACCTGACCCTGGATAATCCTAAAAACCTGGATGACGGAGATTATGCTGATTTGGCAGCACAGGATGCGGCTATTGAAGCAGTGATGGATACTATTCTTGCCAAGAACATTTTCCAAAATAAGGGAAATGATCTGACAGAAAAAGTGAATGCCCGTATCCTGGATTATCAATCCACTGATGTTATGGATGTATCCTAATAATTCGTTATTGATTGGAATATAGGAAAACAATTAAGCAATATGTAAAACTGCCGGAAGCCTTTTATGGTTTCCGGCAAACTTAGACTAAAAATCTAAAATAGAAAATAGTATTTATCAAAATTATCAAGAAGGAGTAAAAGATGATACAAACTTTATTAAGTAAATTTCTATTGGAGGGTTTGCTGGCTTTAGCTGTTTCTATCGGTTTCGGTTTTTTAAAAAATAAATGGGGAAATGATCGGGCAGAAACAATTAAAGAAGCCCTATTGACTGCTATGCTCTGGGCTGAAGAAGAGTTCGGTATTGGGCAGGGTAATAAAAAATGGGAAGAGGCCTGGAATAAACTACTGGAAATTCTAGAAGACAAAAAGATAACACTAAAAGCACAGGAAACAAGGGAACTGCAAAGTATGATGAAAGCTAATATCAATCGAGTTAATAGAGAACACTATGAATCAATGTTAAAGAAAGAGGCTTTTCATCAATCAGGAAGATTTCCAGAAAACAAAGTAGTGGAATATCCTTAAGGTGCTTATGATAAACTCAATTAATCACATTCGAATAGGGGAACATTTCTGTTTGGATGAGTTTCAGTGCCCCTGCTGTAAGAAGACAATACTACATCCACTGCTGTTACAAAAATTGAAAGGCTTAAGATACAAGCTTGCCAAACCGGTAATCATTACTTCCGGATACCGCTGTTCTTTCTATAACCGGGAAGTCGGCGGAGTAAAAAGCAGTTATCATCTCCTTGGTATGGCGGCGGATATCTCTGTGCCGGGAATTCCCCTGACAAGCTTATTAAAGGTTGCCGAAGAAATCGGTTTTAAGGGAATCGGTTGTTATCCTGAAAACAATTTCCTGCACCTGGATGTCCGCCCTACCAGGCAAACCCGCTGGCAGGGATAACGGAAATAACATGAAAAAGGAGTAAAAGAAAAAATGGATATAACCAACTTAGCAGAAATGATTGCCAACCAGGGATTCCCTATTGCCCTGTCAATCTTTTTAATCTTTCGGATTGACCGTTTCATGCAGCAGCTGGTTGCCACCCAGAAGGAGGGTTATCAGCAAATTTTCAAACAGGTTTCTATTGTGCAAAAGACCTTGACTCAATTAAACCAACAAAACCGTGATTATTATTCCCTTTACTGTGCCGAGATTCAAAGAGAATTAGCCGGTATCAAGGCTCGAATAAAAGAAGCTTCTTAGTTTTTCCGCTAAGAAGCTTCTTTTATAATTATCTTGTCTGATACCATAATTTTTTATTCCACTGTATTTCACACTTAATAAATTGCTTTTTTTCTAAAAAATAATAGACCTGCCATAATTAAGACCATACCCAATCCTGCCGCATAGACAATGGCCATAATAGGTGATCCGTCTACAGAATATCTTTTTATGATAATTCCCAGATAAGCCCAGATAATTACTGCACTATAGGCTATATCTCCTCTTTGCATAATATTAATCAGGGCTATTCCGGTCCCTGCAATAATAACCAGAACAGTCCAGAACACCTCTGATAAACCCCATCCATTCCACTGATAATGAACTAACACTGCCGTTATATTGGCAATAGTAGCTACGGTAATCCAGCCCAGATAGAGACTGAATGGTAAATGCACATAATAACCAACAGCTGAATCAACAGGCTTTCCACCGATATCCAAATTAAGATAAATCATTACTAATGAAAACAGCAAAACAAGCATGAATACCAGAGAAAGCAAAACCTCTCGGTAATGCCAGGCAAATATCCAGCCGACATTAGCCAGGCAGCTAAGCAGGAAATACCAGCCGATTCTTTGAAGGTAAGGCATTTTAATTTTTTGTTTGGAAAATAAATCTCGCCCCTGATATACTGTGAATGCAGCTAAAGCTAAATAAATAACTCCCCAGATAGAAAAAGTCAAACCTGCAGGAACAAATAAATTAGGATAAAGAGCAGAAATATCCCCAGTAGTATTACCCCCTATCGGAAGAGCATTTGCCAAACCATTTACCACCAGAACAGCAAGAAAAGCAAGGATATTAATAAATTGCAAAGAACTTTTTTGAGAAAGTGAAAGATCGGTGTTATCCATTTTCGTGATCCCTTTCTTCTCTTTTTAATCTAATTAAATAACACATTAATTATATCATGAAACCAGGGAATATTCTTCTTTACTTACAAATGTAAAACTGTCATCTTTAAACAATTCAATACACTTATCAACCACTTTACTATCATAATATGTATTGCTTTTTTCTTTTAAATCTGTTAACGCCTCATCTAGGGTAAAACTCGTACGGTATGGACGGTGAGAAAGCATGGCAACCATACTATCGGCAACCCGTAAAACCTTGGCTTCCAGCATTATTTGTTTACCTGTAAGCCCTTCCGGATAACCACTCCCGTCTATATTTTCATGATGCTGTAAAATAATTTTGGCTATTGGCCAGGGATAGGGTAATCCTTTTAACATTTCATAGGCAGAATAACAGTGTTGTTTAACCAGATTATATTCTATAGCATTTAATTTCCCGGGCTTATTGAGAATATCAGCGGGTATGCTTAATTTTCCGATATCATTGATCAATGCGGCAAATACCAAGCCTTCCAGTTGCTTTTTGGATAAGCCCAATTTTCTGCCAATTGCCTCACTGAGCTGGGCAATCTTATGCTGTGAACTACTGCTGTGAGGGTCCCGTATTTCAAGGATTCGGGCAATGGTCTGGATTGATGCCCGCTGGGCATTCTCCAAAGCCCTGGTTCTTTCTCTGACTTTTTCTTCCAGACTCTCTTTTTCTTTTCTAAGTTGGTCCTCAGCCTTTTTGATACGCAACATTACCTTAACCTGGGAAATTAACTCTGCAGGCTGGAAAGGCTTATAGATAAAGGCATCAGCCCCTGCTTCCAGTCCCTTTACCTTGCTTTCAATGTCTGTATGAATAGCAGTAAGCATAATGATAGGAATATGGGTTGTTTTTTTATTTTTTTTCAATTCCCGGCAAACGGCATAACCATCCATTCCAGGCATATTTACATCAAGAAGAATGGTATCAGGCTGCTTTTTAATCGCCTTTTCTATCCCTTCTTTACCTGATTGGGTAATTATCAATTTCAGGGAAGGCAAATATTGTTTCAAGTATGCATCTAGTACTGTTAGATTATCACGATTGTCATCAATAGCTAATATTTTATTCATTCCATCTTCCCACCTTTCTATAACTTTTCTACGAATAGTAATGATATTTTTCTTCTGCAATATATAGTGTTATACAAACAACTGCTATTTTTTACTTAACCATTGATTTACCTTATTTACTAAAACTGAAGTTTCGATGGGTTTGGGTATATAATCATCACTTCCTGCCAGTAATATTTTTTCCCGTTCTCCCCTCATAGCCATAGCCGTTACAGCAATTATGGGAATCTTTCTGGTCTTTGGATTATTTTTTAATCTTTTAATTATTTCAAACCCATCCACTTTTGGTAAACCAATATCCAGAAGAATTAAGTCAGGTATTTCCAGGTCAATTCTCTTTAACAATTCTTCGCCATTTGTAGCCTCTATAAGATGATAATTGTCTTCTAAGATTGCCTTTAGGGTTAATAAATTATCCTCATTGTCCTCTCCAACTAATATTTTATCTTTTGCATGAATTTCTTCTGATAAAAGATTACCTTTAAGGGTATTTCGAGTTCCTTTTAGATGAGTATCAGTATTGTCAAAAACATCTTCCTTTTCTTTGTTATCCCTTCTTGTATCAACTCCTAGCATTGACTTGATTTTTCTCAACAATTCTACTCGATCAATGGAGCCTTTAAAGATTAATTTCTGTATACCGTTATCCTTTAGCTGAGTAATCTCTTCTACTGTTAATTCTTTTGCTGTCAGTATCAAAACAGGAATGTCTTTTGTTTGTTCATTCTTCCTGAGTCTTTTTAATACCTCAAAGCCATCTATTTCAGGCATCATCAAATCCAAAATAATCCCATCGGGAATATTTTTTTGTAGATATTTAAGTGCTTCCTCTCCGCCATGAGCAACCGCTACATAGTATCCCTTATCTTCAAGTAAAAATTTAATCTGGGAAATAGCTGACTCATTGTCCTCTACCAATAATAATGTATATGCCTGTTTCTTTTCTTTTTCCTTTTTGCTGTCTTCCGGTGGAAGCAGTGATGAAGTATGATAATCAGATACTTCTTTTGGTAATAATACTGAGAATGTGCTTCCCTCACCTGGCTGACTTTTTACCTGAACCTCTCCTCCCAGCTTCTTTACTAATCTAGAAACAATAGATAACCCCAGACCAGTCCCTTCATATTTCCTCGATACAGATCCATCAACCTGTTTGAATTCTTCAAATATAGTAGAAATATCTTTTTCAGGAATACCAATACCGGTATCGATAACCCTGATAATAAACCGTTCTCTTTTTTCGTCAAAATTTGATTTTATGGTTACCGAACCTTTCTCAGTAAATTTAATAGCATTACTGACAAGGTTCTGCAAAATCTGATTTATCTTCTGTCTATCACTATAAATTTCTGGTAAATTGGGCTGGATATCCAGTTTTAATTTTATCCCCCTATTCTTTGCCTGGTAATCAAAATTTTCCTTTATATGGCTTAATATCTGTTCCAGAGAAAAATATTCAGGTAAAACATTAATCTTACCTGCCTCTATTTTGGAAAGATCCAGAATATCATTAATGAGGTTCAGCAGATGTTTTCCGTTTCGAGAAATTACGTTTAGATATTGGCTCTGTTCCTCTGAAATGCTTTTTCCAAGCTGAGTTTCCAGAATATCAGAAAGTGCAATAATAGAATTTAAGGGAGTGCGCAATTCATGGCTCATGTTGGAGAGAAATTCACTTTTTAGGCGGTTGGCTTCCTGTACTTCATTTTTTTGTAACTCCAGCTCGATATTCTGGTGTTCCAGTTCCTCTTTCTGATTTTTTAGTTCTTCAGCCTGTTCTTTCAGTTCATCAGTCAACTTACTCAAACGTTTATTTCTTTTCCTTATTTCCAGACTAAGCTGCTGGGCTTCTTCCTCGGCAAGTAAGTTTTCCAGGGTAATGGTAATTGGGGTCATGGACTGAGAAAGAATTTCTAGTACTTCAGGTCGATAGGGATAGATGCTAGCCAGGATTATAATTGCTTTAACCTCAGCATCAAATAACAAGGGAAAGGCAATCATCTCCCTGGGTATCATATTTCCCGCAATGGTCTTATAGGCAAATACCGTATCCACCGGAATATTTTTTAAATAGACTATTCCTTTTTTCTCAATTACCTGACCAACAAGCCCTTCTTTATTCTTTAGATTAAAAGGTTTTATTAATCCCCTATCCAAGCCAATTGAAGCCAGGTGTTCAAAGCGCCCTTTCTCCTGATTTAAGTGGAAAAATGCACCTAACTGTGAATCGGTATAATCGCATAATTGTCGGATAATTTCACCCGAGAATTTTCTAAAATCTTTTACTTTAATTATGTTTTCTAGCATATCAGTTCGGGCATTACTGACATTGGTGGCTCTCTGGACTGCCTCGGCAGTACGGTTGATCATTTTAGCCAGTTGACCAACTTCATCACTTCCTATTTCTTTAACTCTCTGGGAATAATTCCCTTCCTGAATTTTTTGAGATAACTCACTCATTTCTTTTACCGGTCTGGCAATTGCCCTGGCAATAACACTAGCTAGAAGGTAGATTAAGATGGCGATTCCCATAAATAACAAAATAAACTGATATGCCAAAATGGTAACTGGATGGAAAATTTCTCTAGTGTCCTGTTTAGCTACCAAACCCCACTCTAACTCAGTAATGTAGGTATAAGCAGCCAAAACATTCACACCGCGATAATCTTTTTCTTCGATTACTCCGGTTAATCCTCTGCTGGCTTGCCCTGCCGGGGTAGCATTAATTTTTAAACGCAAAGCAGCATCTTTCTGCCAGCGTAAGGGGTTCTGGGTAATTCTATCTCGGTTTATAATTAAGGTTTCACCGGTTTCTCCCAACCCAATAGTATTGGAAAGTAGGGGGTAAAGAGACACATTGGGATCAACCCTGGCAACCAGTATCCCTATGATATGGTTTCCCTGATGTTCCAGGCAATATACCGGAATAGAAAAATCTAGAGTAGGTTTTTTCAGATATTCTGAGTAACGAATTTCTTGAATAGCAATTCCCCCACTCTTTAGTGGAATCTGAAAATAAGCTCGCTCAGAAACATCTGTTCCTTCATGTTGTTCAATTGTAGATAGGATTATCTTTCCCGTCTCCGGCTGAATAATCAACAATTCCTGATAATGGGAATAGTTTTTAATATATCTCTGTAATAACTGGCGGGCTCCTTCAAGAAGATTCATCTTCTCTACTTCAGGCCTCTCATTATTTAAAAGCAAGAACTCTACTGATCGAATTTCATAATCAGAGGCAATCACCCGGATATCTCCCTTTCTTTCGGCTAGCCAACTGTTAAGTTGGTTAACCTTTAAATCTCTGATAGCGATTAATTTATCCGTTTCTTGATTTCTGATATCCCCGGTAACCTGGTAATAGACCAGTGCGAAGGTAATAAGAAGAGCAATTATGGAAACCAGAAAAAAGTAGAAGAGTATTTTCCCCTGCAAGGTAGTAAATTGAAATACCTTTTTCATTTAACCTCCTTTTAATCGTCTTTCTATTTTGGGATAGGGATTGCATTTTTCGCGTAAATAATTTTTCCTATTTTTTTACTTTTTCTGGTAGATACTGCAACAATCTATTATTTTTCTAACATCTTTCTGATGTTCAGGAAGAATGGATTCTGATTCACCTAGTACTAAATAACCGCCGGGTGACATGCTTTTTAATAAATTGGACATAATGTGATACTGGGTTTCTTTTTCATAATAAATCAAAACATTTCGGCAAAAAATCAGGTCAAAATAACCAAAAATACTTTCCGGAGGAACAATATTCCTCTTATTTCTCAGATCATGATAGGAAAAAAATATTGCCTCTTTAATTTCAGGGCATAATACAAACTGCTCTTTTTTCTTTTCAAAATAGCGCTTTACCCACTCGTATCTGGTATTTTTTATACTATCATAACCATAAATTCCCTCTCTGGCAAATTCCAGAGCCTTTTCACTGATATCGGTAGCAAAACTTTCAATAATGAATCTTTTGTTTTCATTTTGAGCCAATTCCTTCAGCAAAATAGCTAAAGAATAGGGTTCTTCTCCAGTAGAACAACCAGCAGACCAGAAACGAAAATGCATTTCTTTAGAATTCCGCTTTTTAGCCAGAATAATCGGTAATACAAAATTTAAAATGGCTTCAAAGACCACGGGATTGCGGAAAAACCGGCTAACTGGAATAATTAATTCTTCAACTAACTTTTCCAATTCCTCTTTATTATTTGATAGATATTGGTAATAAACATCAATTTTAGCAAACTTCTTTTCCCTAATTCTTTGTTGAATTCGATTTTCAATAAAATCTCTACGAAATCCCTGAAAAGCATATCCCCTTTTTTTGGTTAAATAACTAATAATCCTTTGCATGGGAATTATTCCTGTCTTTTTGAAAATTCTCCTGAAAAAATGAATCAGATTTTATCAGGTTATTGTCCTGTTGACTTTTTAAATCTCCTTGTTGCTGGTTTATTTTTTGTTTTAATTCTTCTACTTCATCCTTCAAGGTATGCACATAAATAGCCATAGATAGTTGCTGGGAAACAAATTCCAGAAGGTCAATATCTTTTTCACTGTATAATCGTGCATTATTATAACTCTGTAAGGCAATGACTCCTATGACTTTCTGATAAACCTTCAGGGGGACAGCCAGCCAGAGATGGGTATTAGTCATAACATCCCAGGCTTCGATATATCCGTATGAAAGCATCTTACGGTATCTCTGGAAATCCATCAACACCGGTTTGCCTACTTCCAACACATAATGGAAAATGCTTTGGGAAGAACAATAGCGGTTGATAAATGTCTCATTATCTCCGGCCGCTTCATCAATGTAATAAGGAAAATCAATTTTCTTCTTTTCACTATCTGTCAGTGCGATATAAAAGTTTGTTGTATCAATAATTTGTCCTAATTGTTCATGGACTAACGGATATATTTCCTGTAAGGGAATATCGGCAGCGGTTATCTGAGAAATATGATATAAAATCTGCTTAATCTTTCTTTCTCTCATATGCTGGTATATATCCCGAAAAGAAAACATTATCCCAGCCAGCCGGTTACCTGTCTGGTTAAAGCGCTTGTTAACAGATACTTTTATTTGTGTATCATTATCTCCGATGATGGTAGTTTCAAAATATTCCCGGTTATCTGAGTCAAAATAGGCCTTTTCTTCCGGTTTCAGACAATAGACAATAGAGCTTCCTTTTAACT
>CAZPII010000012.1:0-19062 GCA_964586485.1 uncultured Atribacterota bacterium
CGTTTGAGTGAGGAATTAATATTATGGTCATCTCGAGAGTTTGGGTTTATTGAGTTAGATGATTCTTTTTGTACCGGAAGCAGTATCATGCCTCAGAAAAAAAATCCGGATGCAGCCGAATTGATCCGGGGTAAAACGGGAAGAGTTTATGGTAACCTGTTTAATTTGCTAACCATGATGAAAGCACTGCCTCTTGCCTATAACCACGATATGCAGGAAGACAAGGAACCCCTCTTTGATTCGGTAGAAGTGTTTAAAAATTCCCTTGTTATTATGAGTGGCATGATTAAAACTTTACATGTTAAAAGAGAAAATTTCAGAAAGAGCCTGGAAGGAGACTTTTCCAATGCTACCGAAATAGCTGACTATCTGGTCAGGAAAGGTATTCCTTTTCGAGATGCCCATCAGGTAGTCGGAAAGATTGTATTATACTCTATTGATCAGAAAAAGAAACTAGATAATTTAACGTTAGAAGAATTCCGGCAATTCCATAATCTTTTTGCAGAGGATATTTTAAAACTTTTAAGTCCAGAAGAAGTTGTAAATTCCAAAAAATCTTTTGGCGGAACTGCTCTGTATAGGGTAAAAGAAACCATTTCAGAAGCCGAAAAAATATTAAGTCAATGAAAAATTGCATAATTATCAACATCAAGCATATATTCCTAATAATAAAAAGATTAAGCTAAGCCATATGATCATTTTTTACCTGAAATCCAAATAGTTATATTATTTGGAAATATTCAGTCAAAATATAAGAAAAAAGTTACCCCCCCTTTTTTTTAGGGGTTCTTAAAGCCACCCGCTTTGTGGGTACGATATTTACTGTAAGTAATTATATGAAATGGCTTTTATTATATTATCTCCATATTATCTTAACTTATATTTTTGCCCATTTTTTTAATTTGATATATAGAAAAAATGATTGAAAAAATTGAAAGTAGAATAAAAATAAGCGAAATAGGCCTTGTAAAAAATAAAGATGGGTCTGAGCTTGTCATTAGTGCTCTCCTAAGATTGGTTTCGGCCAAAGGTCCTAATATTAAACCCAGTACTGCTGGGGCTAAGGGAACTTTACAAAGTGCAAGAAAATAACCAATAATTCCAGCAAATGCAAATACATATGTATCAAATAATCGATTGTTAAGTGCAAAAGTACCGACAACACATAATACTAGAACGCCAGGTATTAAATATTCTTGTCTTGTTTGAGAAACCTTGATAAAATATTTTAATCCAATCCTGTGAAGAAAAAGCATTATAAAATTAGAAATTATTAAAGCTACAAATATGCCATACACCAATACAGGTCTTTCTCTGGTCATTAATGGTCCAGGATTAATTCCATGTAATATTAAGGCACCCAGCATTATTGCTGTAATGGCATTTCCTGGAATTCCCAATCCTATTGTAGGAATTAAAGAGCCCCCTGCTACGGCATTATTTGCTGTCTCTGATGCAATAATTCCATCAGGTATACCTGTGCCGAATTTTTCTGGATGTTTAGAATATTTTTTACTCTGATCATATGACAAAAAAACTGCTGCAGTACCTCCTGCAGCTGGCAATGCTCCTACAATACTCCCCAATAATCCTGATCTCAAAAGATTAACCCATTGTTTATTTTTAATTTCCCGTAAAGTTTTAAGCCACGGAATCTTAATATCTGATAATGATTCAACTGATTCATGTTTTTTAAGCTTATAATCTGACTTTTGTTTTTGTAAGCCCATTACGCCTTCCATCATTTTAGGAATTGCAAAAAAACCAATTAATAATGGCAGGAACTCTAATCCTGCCACCAGGACATTGCTGCCAAAGTTAAATCTTACAATTGATGATATGCCATCTATTCCAACTGTGCTTAGTAAAAGTCCAAATGTACCGGCCATTAGACCTTTGACAACATCTTTCCCTCCAAGGCTACCCATCATTGTCAAAGCAAACATTATCAGGGAAAACTGTTCCCATGGTCCAAATTTTAAGCCAAACCTTGCTAAGGGAACAGCAAATAATATACATATAAATGCACCAATAAGCCCTCCAAAAAATGAACCCCAGACACCTAGGCATAATGCTCTTCCGGGTTCTCCATTTTTTGCCATGGGATATCCATCAAAAACAGTAGGTACGGATGAAGGTGTCCCTGGAATGCCAAGTAATATGCCCGAGATTAGTCCTCCCGAATATCCACCCACATATACAGCTATCATTGTTGCTAAACCTTCTATTGCAGTCATTCCAAAAGTGAGAGGGAGGGTTAGGGCAACAGCCATTGTAATTGTAAACCCGGGGATTGCTGCAGCAATGATACCAAAAATAGTACCAACAAACATAAATGCCATTATGTTTGTTGAAAATATATCTTTTATAGCTTGTGTCAAATAAGGAATCATTTGTTCCATTTCATTTAATACTCCTTCCTGCTTGGCTAAGAAATTTTATTTAGATAATTTGAATGTATTTTATTTTATCAATAACCCGGTAAAAATACAGTTAACAACTCTGTAAATATATAGTTTAATGCAATAGGGGTTATAATTGATATTAAAGTAATATTTATATATTTTTTCTTTCCAGGAGTTAAGGTATATTGCAAAAACCACAAAAAAATGATTGTTGAAAAAATAAATCCGATATTGGGCATAAGTAGAAAAATGTATATTATAAGAGAAATAAAAGTTATAACAACCAAATAATTTTTTCTGATATTTAAATCAGCAAATTCTTTTTCTTCCTTTTTACTTGCTAAACCACTAATTATTATTAAAATTGAAAAAAATAGTAGAATCAAGCTTAATGCACGAGGAAATCCAGCGGGGCCGATGCTATCAATTCTTGGTGGGGGCATAAAACGTGTTTGATGAAGAGCAACTAAAGCAAATAATGCCATGAAAATTCCAAGCATTACATCCTTATTCTTTAAATTCTTTAAAAATTCTTTCATTTAAAACTTCACCTATTTAATTAATATTATTTAATATTATATTATATATTATTTTAATTGGGGTCTAACTAAAATAAATAATAAATGACTAAATACTTCTATTTTAATTAAACCCCATAGTTTACTTGATTTTAATTAAGAACTAAAAAGAAATTTATTCCATTAATTTGTAAGCTCTTTCTTTTGCGGCAAGGTCTCTTTTTAGAAACTCTATATAGTTTTCTCCGGTCCTTAAGTCCACAATACTGCCCATATTTTCTATCGATTCAATAAATCTGGGATCTTCGGCTACTTTCTGTGCTAATTCGGCAAGCATTTCTAAAATATCTTCAGGAGTTCCCTTTGGTGCCAGGAGACCTCTGCTAGTGGCATTGGTAAAAGGTATTCCCAATTCTTCCATAGTCGGTATTTCAGGGGCAGTATCTAATCTTTCCTCCCATGCGACACCAGTAAATCTTAATTCACCTGCATCAACATAGTTGCCTGCAGCTGCAACATTAGCCATACATCCATCTACGTGACCACCCAGCAAAGAAGTAATCTGGGCACCAGTACCTTCAATTGCTACAAGATTAAATAAATTTATCTCTTCCCCTGCTGCATCAAACATTTCGGCAAGGAAAAAATGATCTGTAGAGAAGATATTAACACCCCAATTTACTTTACCAGGATTCTCTTTTGCATATTCTATTACTTCGTCCATTGTTTCCCAATCATTATATTGAGGGTTGATCGTTGCAAAATTTGGTGTAGATGTAAGGAGAGCGATTGGTTCAAAATCAAAGTAGGTAAAGTCTACCAGACCACTCACATAGGTTGTTGCCATTGCATTGTGGCCACCAAAAATTATATAGCCATCAGGTTTGGCTTCATGGGCAAATCTGGAACCAACCGTTGTAGAGGCACCAGGCATATTTACTACTACCATAGGCTGATCCAGATGTTCATTAGCATATTCGGCAAAAGTTCTAAACACCGCGTCTGTGGCTCCACCAGGGGCATATGGTATTACTAATCTAATTGTTCTCTCTGGGTATTCACCTATTCTTTGGCCATAACTGGTGAATGCGGTAAAAAGAACAAAGATAACAATTAATAAAATAAAATTTTTCTTTATTAACAACATTATTAATAACCTCCGTAAAATTTTTTAATTCCAGAATATTTATGTCTAAGCTCAATTATTAAATTTAAATTGTATCCCCTCCCTTCTATTTCTAATAATGATAGTTATTATTTTTACTTAGAATACCGCAATACTTGAATCAGTTCTCTTTTCAGTTCCTCCTATTAAAGTCCCATTTATCTGGTTTCTTAAAATGATTTGTCCTCTTCCAAAAGTGGTGGAAGTTGGAGAAACTAATATTTCATGACCCATTCTGTAGAGTCCTTCAATTATTTGAGGAGACATTTCTTTTTCAACTTCAATTATCTTATCTGTTTTCCATTGCCATCTTGGGGCATCTAATGCAGCTTGGGGGTTTAGATGAAAGTCAATCATATTCATGATTACTTGTAAATGTCCTTGAGGTTGCATATAGCCACCCATAACCCCAAATGGACCTAACGGCGTATTGTTTTTTGTTATAAAACCAGGAATAATAGTGTGATAGGTGCGTTTTTTAGGTTTTAAATAATTAATATCTTCTGGATTTAGACTAAATTCTTTCCCTCTATTTTGTAAAGCAATACCTGTTTCCGGGATTACAATTCCAGAACCAAATCCTTTATAATTACTTTGAATAAAAGATACCATATTACCTTCATTATCTGCAGTAGCTAAATAAACCGTTCCTCCCTGGCCAGGAATCGTTCCCGGTGTTGGAATAATTGCTTTATTCTTAATTAAATCTTTTCTTTTCTTTCCATATTCAGCGGATAGAAGTTCTTCAGTTTTTATTTTCATATCCCTGGGGTCAGTGATATATTTTAATCCATCTACAAAGGCTAGTTTTAAAGCTTCAATTTGTCTGTGATATGCAGTAATGTTTTCTTTAAAAGGAATAAATTCAAAATTTCTTAAGATGTTCAGCGCTATGAGAGCTATTAATCCTTGTCCATTTGGGGGAATCTCCCAGATATCATAGCCTTTATAATTAATACTTATCGGATCAACCCAATCAGCCTCATATTCTGATAAATCTTCCTTAGTTAGATAGCCTCCATTATTCTGCATAAAACGATGAATTTGTTCTGCCAATTCACCTTTGTAAAATGATGCTGTTTTACTTTCAGCTATTGAAGTAAGTGTCCTAGCATGATCAGGGGATTTCCATATTTCTCCTGCACAAGGCGTTTTACCTTTTACAGTAAAACAATTAAACCATTCTTCAAATTCAGCACAATACGATTTCTGGTATTTTTTAAAATTATTTTCCCAAAGAAGACTAATATTAGGAGATACTGGATATCCATCCCTTGCATAATTGATTGCGGGTTGAAATAGTTCCTTAAAAGGAAGTTTACCAAACTTGTCTGATAACTCTATCCAAGCCTTTGGACATCCAGGCACCGTAACCGGAATTACTCCAAGTTCGGGTACTTTAGAAAGACCTTTGTTTTTTAATTTGGCTGCTGATATATTTTTTGAGGAATATCCGCTAGCATTCAATCCATGTAATTCCCCCTCTTTCCATATAATTGCAAAGGCATCTCCGCCAATTCCGTTGGAAGTAGGCTCGACAACTGTTAAGCAAATTGCAGTAGCAATAGCAGCATCAATTGCATTTCCACCTTTCTTTAACATTTCCAGTCCAGACTGAGCAGCTAATGGTTGAGATGTTGCTACCATTCCACGATTAGCAAAAGTAATCATTCTTTTTGATTTATACGGATAAGACAAATAATCATATTCAAACATTGTTTACCTCTTTTTTTAATTTAAATTAATCAATATCAACAAAATATTAAATTTATTATAAGGCTATAAAACAACTTTATCTACATCGAGAAATTGTTAACTTAATATACTTATGGGTATTCTATAACTTGGCTTGTTTATTTCGAAGAAGGGAAACAACAGAATACCTATTCCATTTTTAAAGTATAAAATTTTTATAATTATATCATAAAATATAACATTTTAAACATTTAACTATTTTCTAATCCAAATATGAGCCTGAAACAAGATTCATGTTGCTACTATTTTACCAAACAATCTACTTTTTTCAAGCTGAACTCTTTAACTTCCATCATTTAAAGAAAGAGACAAGACATACAATTGAAATTCTGAATACACTATCTATTCCGTTTATTGCCTTGGTAGCTAATTAAAGATATAGTTAGTTAGATGCTTTGATTGTCTTCTCATTTGACTTTCTTGAGAACAGTTCGTATCATTTAAAGTACGAAATACGTATTATATGTGTTCTAATAGGGTAGGGAGTTGGATATGGCCAAAGAAGAGCAAAAAATCGCCTCTGAAATGAATGATTTGTTTTTGAAATTAACGGAGATGTTATGGGAACATGTTTCAGAAAGCCATATTCCTACCGGGTCAGTTTCCTCCAATATTACCGAACATTATCTTATTGAGTTTTTGGGAAAAGAAACTTTTGCCTCCATGAGCACACTATCACGGATATTCCATGTTGCCCCTACTACCATGACCAGCATTGTAGACCGCCTGATTCAAAGTGGTTATTTAAAGCGCCGTCGTGCTCAGCAAGACAGAAGAAAGGTTCTGGTAGCTCTATCAGAGAAAGGAAGGCAATTTTATTTTCATCATCATCAAGAATCCCTGAAGATATATTCTCAATACTTAGATAAATTACCGGATAAAGGAAAGAAATTCCGGCGAAGCCTAAATGAAATAAGCAGGAATATTGAATACCTCAGAGAATACTTGCAGGATATGTAATTTTTCTCAAACACCCTAATCCTAATATTATTTTTGCTCAAATGTAACTAAAGATGAATAAAAATTGATATTCAATATAAAAAAGTAGGTTTATATTTCTATAAGGTAGAAAGATAAAATGGCAGAGGAAGAAATAAAATTAAGTCATTCCATAAAATATTATCAGAAACCCATAGAAAAGATAGAATCAGAATTAGATACTTCTCTCAAGGCAGGGTTAAATACATCTGAAGCCAGAGAACGTCTGGAAAAAATCGGTCCCAATCAGCTGAAAGAGGGAAAGAAGAGAACACCCTGGGACATGCTTTTTGATCAGTTTAAGGATGTGCTGATTATTATACTTTTGGGTTCCGCTGTTATATCCGTAATATTAGGAGAAACCAGTGATGCTATCGTGATAGGGATTATTGTCTTATTGAATGCTGCCCTGAGTGTTCTACAGGAATATAGAGCAGAAAAATCCCTGGATGCTTTAAAGAAAATGACTGCTCCTGAAACATTGGTTGTTAGGGAGGGTAAACGAAAAAAAATTCCCTCCCTTCAATTGGTACCCGGAGATATTGTACTTCTGGAGTCGGGTGATCGTATTCCCGCAGATCTCCGTTTGGTTGAAGTGACTGATATGAAGATTCAGGAAGCTGCTTTAACCGGAGAATCTGAAGCGGTAGAAAAGAGCATTCAGGCAGTGGATGCCGAAGATCTTTCTCTGGGAGATCGGATAAATATGGCTTATATGGGAACTTCTGTTATTTCCGGAAGAGGAAAAGGTGTTGTGGTGGCAACTGGTATGAATACTGAAGTGGGGCAAATTGCCGGAATGCTGCAAGAACAAAAACAGGAACTGACACCTTTGCAGAAGCAGTTAAACCAGGTAGGTAAAAAACTGGGAATTTTGATATTGTTTATTATCGCTATTGTGGTGGTAATGGGATGGCTTAGAGGCATTGAATTTTTTGATATATTTATGACCGGAATTTCCCTGGCAGTTGCCGCAGTTCCGGAAGGGTTGCCGGCTGTAGTAACTATTGTTCTTGCTCTGGGTGTCCAGCGAATGATTAAAAAGAACGCTATTGTCAGGCGGTTACCTGCAGTGGAAACACTGGGTGCTACCACGGTAATCTGTTCAGATAAGACCGGGACTTTAACCCAAAATCAGATGACAGTCCAGAAGTTAGTTCTGCCACATAAAGAAATTGAAGTAGAAGGCAGTGGCTATCAGCCTTTTGGTCAGTTCAAACAAAATAGTGAATTAATTCAGGCAAGTGATAACCAGACGATTACCCTGCTTCTTAAAGCAGCGGCCCTTTGTAATAATGCAATCTTAAGACAAGATGAAGATAATAAAAAATGGTATATTACTGGAGACCCTACTGAAGGTGCTT
This sequence comes from uncultured Atribacterota bacterium, assembly GCA_964586485.1. Taxonomy (GTDB): domain Bacteria; phylum Atribacterota; class Phoenicimicrobiia; order Phoenicimicrobiales; family Stramentimicrobiaceae; genus CAYWJZ01. The sequence continues at coordinate 8,186 of CAZPII010000012.1, forward strand.
TGATTGTTACAGCAGCAAAAGCCGGCTATCAAAAAGAGGGCTTGGAAAATGAATATCCCCGTTTAAGAGAATTTCCGTTTGATTCAGACCGAAAAAGAATGTCCACTGCTCACCAAACACCGGATGGAAATAAAGTGCTATTTGTAAAAGGGGCTCCTGATCAGATTATCCATCGTTGCAGTCAATATTCAAATAATAAAAAAATCATTCAACTTTCTGAATCACTTAAAAGAGATATTACAGAACAGAACAAAAAACTTGCTTCCTCAGCACTGAGAATTCTTGCTATTGCTTATCGGGAAATGACTTCTGAAGAGATAAAAAAAGTAGAAAGTAATGGAAAGTTCAATCTTGACCAAACAGAGGATAATCTAATTTTTCTAGGCCTTATGGCCATGATTGACCCTCCTCGCAAAGAAGCTGCACAAGCAGTTGATACCTGTCAAAAAGCGGGTATTCGACCTATTATGATAACCGGAGATTATTCTTTGACTGCTCAGGCAATCGCAACAAAACTGGATATTTATCGTTCCGGTGACCGTATCATTACCGGGACAGGGCTGGAAAAAATGACTCAATCAGAACTGGAAGAAGTGGTTTTGGAAACAACAATTTTTGCCAGGGTATCACCAAGACATAAACAAAGAATTGTCAAGGCTTTGCGAAAAAATAGTCAGGTAGTGGCAATGACCGGAGACGGTGTTAATGACGCTCCGGCATTAAAGGAATCAGATATTGGAATAGCCATGGGAATTACCGGTACCGACGTGTCTAAAGAGGCTGCAGACATGATTTTAACTGATGATAACTTTTCCTCTATAGTATCAGCAGTAGAAGAAGGAAGAAAAATCTATCAGAATATTCGGAAATTTGTGCGCTATTTGTTGTCCTGTAATCTAGGAGAGATTATTACTATATTTATTGCTATCCAGATTGGGCTACCCCGTCCGTTGCTTCCCATTCAAATCCTCTGGGTTAATCTGGTTACCGATGGTTTCCCTGCTCTGGCACTGGGACTTGATCCGGCTGAAATAGATTTAATGAAACAACCTCCCAGGAATCCCGATGAAGGAATTTTTTCCGGAAAAATGGGATTTAATATTTTTTCTCAAGGATTATTTATCGGGATTATTACCCTGATCTCTTTCTATTTTGGTTTTACTCAATATTCTTTAGAAGTAGCCGAGACAATGGCTTTCGGGACTTTAAGTTTTACCCAATTATGGCAATCACTTAATTCCCGCTCTGAAAAATATTCATTATTCAAACTGGGAATTTTTACCAATCAATATTTAGTCCTGGCAATCTTTGTATCGGGTACATTACAGCTAATAGTGATGTTGCTTCCTTACTTGCAAACAGTATTTAAGGTTGTACCACTTACTTATTTCCAGTGGATAATATTAATAATAATTTCTTTAACCACAATTCCTTACGTGGAAATACTAAAAAAATTAAAATTGACTTATAGGGAGAGTCGTCCCATAAGTAGTTGATTCTAGATCTTCATATTATTTTTTTATTCAACCATAAAAATATCAAGATAATCCATATAATCATTTTTCACCCGAAATCCAAATAGTTATATTACTTGGAAATATTAACCCCCTTTTAGGGATCCTGAAAGCCACCCGCTTTGCGGGTGCGATATTTATTGATATGCTGATGAGTTTGCTTTTAAAACAGACTTCACTTTAGCACTTTGTTTGTGATAAAATCTTTAGGAATTCTCTTGTCAAATATGGCAATAAACTAACAGAAAAATAAAGAAGGGGAAAGATGATGAAAAAATATCTGCGACTGGCACTGGCACAAATAAATCCTATTACCGGACACCTATCCTATAATCGGGATAAGATAATATCTTTTATTAAAGAGGCAGAGAAGCAAAAGGCAGATATTGTAGTCTTTCCGGAATTAGCATTAACTGGTTATCCACCGGAAGATTTGTTATTAAAAAAACATTTTATTGATGATTCATTGAAGGAACTCAATAATATCTGCCAGCAAGTTGGTGACATCATTGTTTATGTTGGTACAGTAGCCCGAAAAAGGAAATGGATTATTAATAATGTGGCTACTGTATTACATCAACAGCAATTGAGAGCGATATACCGTAAAATAGAGCTACCCAATTATAGTGTCTTTGATGAAAAAAGGTATTTTAGTCCGGGGCGTAAATTTCTTATTATCGACATTGACGGTATGCGTCTGGGAACTAGTATCTGTGGTGATATCTGGATAAAAAACGGGTTTGTTATAGAAAAACAAGCACAATTGGGTGCAAGATTGAATATTAATCTTTCTGCTTCACCATATTACGCCAACAAAATACAGGAAAGAATTGAACTATTAAAGGAACAAGCCTCCAGGTTTGATACTTATATCAGTTATGTTAACCTGGTAGGAGGTCAGGATGAAATTGTTTTTGACGGCGGTAGCATGGTTATAAATCCGAAAGGAAAAATCATTGCCGCAGCTAAACAGTTTTCCGAAGATTTATTAATTGTGGATATACCCAGCAATAATCTCAAAGCAAAGATTCCTACTGTAAACACGAACTATTATCATGTACCAATGGAGCTGCATAAAAAAAATAGAACTCCTCACCTTAATTGTGTAGAAAAATTTTTTAAAAATGAGGGAGAAATATACCAGGCCCTGCTATTAGGTACCAGGGATTATATTTCTAAATCCCGTTTTCAAAAAGTCGTTGTTGGGCTAAGTGGGGGCATTGATTCCTCACTTACAGCAACTATTGCCGTAGATGCCCTGGGTAAAGAAAATGTCAATGTGGTTTTTCTGCCTTCCCGCTTTACGACTACCTGTTCTAAAGAGGATGCCTATCAATTGGCTAATAATCTGGATATAAAAATTAGTGAGATCCCTATAGAAAAGATATTTCAGGAATATTTGTTCTCATTAGAAAAAATCTGGGGAAAAATTGAATTTGATAAGACTGAGGAAAATTTACAAGCCCGGATTCGAGCCAATTTACTGATGGCTTTCTCCAATAAAAAAGAGTGGCTTGTTCTAGCACCCGGGAATAAGAGTGAAATTGCGGTAGGTTATACTACACTCTATGGTGATTTGGTAGGGGGCTTCGGAATATTGAAAGATGTTTACAAAACACTGGTTTATCGCTTAGCTCGTTTTCGTAATCAACAAGCAGGCTGGGAATTAATTCCCAGAAGGATTATAGAAAAAACTCCTTCAGCTGAATTAAGGGAAAATCAAAAGGATACGGATTTTTTACCAATCTATCAAGTATTGGATACTATTTTACAGGAATATATTGAAAGGGATCATTCCCTGTATCGTATTGTGGAAAATAGTGGTCTGGATGTCCAAACCATTATGCGTGTAATTCAGCTGGTTGATCATAATGAGTTTAAACGCCGGCAATCACCACCCGGTATTAAAATTACCCCAAAATCGTTCGGTAAAGATCGACGTATACCAATTATCGATGGTTATCGTATTGATTATTACGTGCAGCCAGGTGAGTTTGATTAAAAGTTTGACAATTACCAATTCTTTTTTTATGGTATGATATATTGAAGTGTGAGAATTTTTTTAATTTAACACTGAGAAAATTTTCCTTAAACCCTCCAGGCATGTAACGGGAGTGCAAAATATGAATTGTGATGTTTCGGAAATTATCCGGGAAATAGAGAATGATTTTACTGTTCGCCCCTATCTAACAGCATTAGAGCAACTACCAGCCCAGGAAGCACATTTAGATGATTTTCCGGATTGGTTAGATGATATATTGGTTAATAACTTGAAAAAAGAAGGGATTGGAAAATTATATTCCCATCAAGCTACGGCCCTAAAAGCAGTCAACGATGGTAAAAATGTAGTTGTAGTAACACCTACTGCCTCAGGGAAAACACTCTGTTATAATCTGCCGGTACTGGATAGTATTATTAAGAAACCGGAAAGTCGGGCAATTTATCTTTTTCCCACCAAAGCTCTCTCTCAAGATCAATTGGGAGAACTTTATCGAATGGTTGAGAAACTGGATCGACCGGTTAAAACTTTTACTTATGACGGAGATACTCCAGTCTCAGCCAGGTCCGCTATCCGTAAGCTGGGCCATATCGTGGTAACCAATCCTGATATGCTACATACCGGAATACTGCCACATCATACTAAATGGCATCAGTTATTTCAAAATTTAAAATATATTGTAATGGATGAAATACATATTTATAGAGGCGTTTTCGGTAGCCATATGTCCAATGTGATACGCAGGTTAAAACGAATTTGTGAATTTTATGGCTCCAGACCTCAGTTTATTTGTTGCTCAGCAACTATTGCCAATCCTCTGGAATTTTCCGAAAAAATTGTTGGCGAAAAATTCAAATTGATTGATAATAACGGAGCTCCCAGAGGCGAGAAATATTTTTTATTTTATAATCCACCGGTACTAAACAGGCAGTTAGGTATACGCAAGAGCCTGATAAAAGAAACTGCCCGTTTAGTAAGTAAATTCTTAAATTATGAAATCCAGAGTATTGTTTTTGCCAGAAGCAGACTGACGACCGAGTTATTAACCAGCTATTTGAAAGATTTCCTGGTAAAAAACGGGCAGGACAGGGACCTTGTGAGAGGATACAGGGGAGGGTACCTTCCAAATTTGCGCAGAGAGATTGAAAAAGGACTTAAAGAGGGAAAAATTAAAGGAGTAGTTAGCACCAACGCCCTGGAACTGGGTGTGGATATCGGGCAATTAGATGCCTGTTTTATAGCTGGTTACCCGGGGACAATTTCCAGTACCTGGCAACAAGCCGGGCGGGCGGGCAGACGAACTAATTCTTCTGTGGCAATTTTAGTTGCTTCCAGCGTACCATTAGATCAGTATATCATAAATGCCTCGAATTACTTCTTTAAAGAAATGCCGGAATATGCGGTAATTGATCCCAATAATCTCAGTATCCTGATCAGTCATATTAAATGTGCTGCCTTTGAACTGCCCTTTATACAGGGAGAGAAATTTGGCTCTGAAGAATTGGAAGAGATATTACAATTTTTGGAAGATAAAAAAATAATTCATTTTACCCGGAATAAATGGCACTGGATGAGCGAATCTTATCCTGCCGATGAAATAAGCTTACGCAGTGCTTCTACCGAAAATTTTGCAATTATTGATACAGACGTGACAGAGGGAAATAAGGTTATCGGAGAAGTGGATCGTGAAAGCGCCGCGACTACTATTCATGAAGGCGCTATTTATATTCACGAAGGAGAACAATATACCATTACTAAATTGGATTATGATGACTATAAAGCGTATGCAAAGAAGGTAGATGTTAATTATTATACCGATGCCCAGGTAGAAAGTCATATAAAAATCCTGGATATTTTCGAGAAACAGCATGAAGAAAATATCCAACACCAGCACGGAGAGATAACTATTACTACAATTTCTACCATGTATAAAAAAGTGAAATTCTATACCCATGAAAATTTAGGCTATGGAAAGATAAATTTGCCTGCAGAAGAAATGCATACTACTGCCTATTGGCTGGTTTTATCAGAAGCAATTCATAATCATTTAGGCAGAAAAATACAGCCCGGATTTACATTTGACCTGGGAGGAGGATTGTTGGCATTATCCAATGTAATGGGCAATGTGGCTCCCCTGTTTATCATGTGTGATCCTAAAGATGTCCGGGCAGTAGCTCAAATCCGTTCTCCCTTCACAGATTTACCTACACTTTTTATTTATGATAATTATCCAGGTGGGGTTGGTTTTAGTGAGAAGATTTATGAACTTCATGGTAAAATCTTAAAAGCAGCAAGGAATTTAATTGAAAATTGTGGCTGTGATAAAGGATGTCCCTCCTGTGTGGGACCTATTAACCAGGTTGGCAATCATGGAAAATATAGTGCGCTTTTAATCTTAAAGGAGTCTATTCACTGAGATGGATTTAAAAGATCGTCTGGAAAAAATCGAAAGTTTAAGGAAGAAGGTTCGACAAATCAACCAAGTGCGTCGGGAGAGAGTTTCTGTATTTTCGAAAGACAGAAAACCCAAACCGCTTTCAGATGTTCTTAGCGGAAATATAATAGATACACCGCATGGAACCTGTTTTTATAGGGAAAAAATATTTCCCTTGAATACCTCCCTGGGTGATTATTCTCTGGCAGAAACTTATAAGCATTTCCCCGGAGGATTAAATTCCTGGATTTTTAAGTCTGATGAAGTGTATAAAAATATTAGATCGGATCAAGCACTCTTTTTTGATACAGAAACAACGGGATTAGCCGGAGGTGCAGGAACCTATATATTTTTGCTTGGCCTGGGCTTTTTTAGGGAAGATTCTTTTTGTGTCAGACAATATTTTATGTCCGATTATCATGAAGAAGAAGCACTTCTCTGGGCAGTTAATCAGTTATTTGCTCAAGATTTTAAATTACTGGTCACCTATAACGGGAAATGTTATGATTTTCCCTTAATGAATACACGTTTTATTATGGCCCGACTTCCACTTAAATTGCCCGATCCCTATCACCTTGATTTGTTATTTCCCACTCGGCGGCTGTGGAAGAAAAGGTTACAGGATTGTTCTTTGAATAATATAGAAAGAAAAATATTGAAGATTAATCGTGAGGAAGACATACCCGGTTATCTCATTCCCCATGTCTATTTTCGCTATTTACAGGATAGGGATGCCCGTCCGTTAAAGCCGGTTTTTGAACATAATTTGCAGGATATTATCTCGTTGGTCTTTCTGTCAGCTAAAATCAGCAAGCTTTTACAAGATCCTTTTCACATGGGAAATTACGGCATTGATCTTTGCAGTATTGGCAAGATATATGAGAGAAGCAAAGATTATAAGTATAGCAGTCGATGCTATGAAGAGGCATTGCAGCGCAACTTGACAGACGAAGAAACATTAGAAGTATTAAAATTATGTTCTTTTGCCTATAAAAGACAGAGCAAGTGGGAACAGGCGGAAAAGGCCTGGCGAGACATTATTAATCTTGGTAATGAATTTATCATTTACCCTTATGAGGAATTAGCCAAATATTACGAGCATTACCTCAAGGATTATTCCAAAGCATATACTGTAGTGGAGGAAGCGCTCTTAAGTTTGGAGCGAAAATATGTAAATTTGGAAAACAAAAAGAAATGGCAGCGGAAATTTCGTTATCGGTTAGCACGAATTAAGCGAAAACAAGAAAAAGCCGAGATTCGTAACAAGTTAAGCTGAAAGAAAGAATTACAAATGGAGAATTCTAAAAAGAATTATACGATCAAGGATTGGCCGGAATATGAACGTCCCCGGGAAAGATTGATGAATCATGGTGTAAAATATTTAACTGATGCTGAGTTACTGGCAATTATTCTGGTTAAAGGTTTTTCTGGAAAAACATCAGTCGAGCTGGCAAGAAACCTATTGGCACGATTTGGCAGTCTGAGAAAATTGATGAATGCATCTTATTCAGAAATAAAACAAATTGAGGGTATTGGACAGGCTAAATATTCTCAGATCAAGGCAGCCCTGGAAACGGGAGTGCGCCTATCTCGGGAAAAAATGTTACCCGGGAAAAAAATCCACAAAGCCCAGGATGTTGTGGATTACTATTATGCCGAAATCCGGGATCAAAAAAAAGAATTGTTTCATATTATCCTTCTGGATATTCGTTATCAAATCATTCGGGATGTCCTTATTTCTATGGGAAGTTTAACCGAGACTACAGTCCATCCACGGGAAGTTCTCAAAGAGGTAGTCAAAGAATCTGCAGCAGCGGTTATTTTTCTTCATAACCATCCCAGCGGTGACCCTCAGCCCAGTCAACAGGATATAGAGCTTACAAATAGATTGTGTGAATCCTGCCAGATGATGGGGGTTAAAGTTCTGGACCATATTATAACAGGAGAAGATCGTTTTTATAGTTTTGCCCAAATGGGAAAATTAACGAAAGACAAAATATAAAAGCAGAGGAGTTTTTAATGAAAAAAATTAATCTGAAATATTGTACAAAATGCGGCAATCAACTGGAGAAGAAAATAATTCAGGAAAACGAAAGGTTATACTGCCTGCATTGTGATACAACTTACTATGATAATCCTATTCCCAGCGTTGCCGTAGTAGCCAGGAATAATAAAGGTCAGTTACTCCTGGTAAAGCGAAAAAAGGAACCTCAAAAAGGGTTCTGGGCCTTACCGGGAGGATTTATAGATGACGGTGAGTCAGCAATTCAGTGTGCCCTGAGAGAGTTAGAAGAGGAAACCGGTTTAAAGGGAATTGTAAAACGTTTTGTCAAAATATACAATCACGAAAGCAAAATGTATGGATATGTTATTATAATTATTTATGAAGTAGACATAATCGGTGGAAAACTGAAAGCCGGTGATGATGCTGAATGTGCAGAATTTTTTGAAATACACGAATTACCTGTTCTGGCCTTTCCTTTTCAGGAAAAAGCAGTTGAACAGGTAATAGGATGTTCCTTATCAAAGATAAGATAAAGAGAAAAATAAATTAAGAGGTATTTATAAGATGAAAGAAGTTAAATTTTTTAAGAAAGATGATTTAAAAGTAAGAAAGGTATTGAAAAGTTCTCAAATACGAGCTGTAGCTCATGATCATGTGATGATGACTTTATTTGATTTTGGCCCGGATGATAAGGTTATGCCCAATCATAAACATCCACATGAACAAATTAGCTATATTTTAAAGGGGAAGGTCACAATGGTGGTCGGAGGGGAAAGCCGATTATTAAAAGCAGGCCATGGGGTAATCATACCACCAGATGTTGAACATGAAGTAATAGCAGTAGAACAAGATTCTCAAGTTTTGGATATTTTTTACCCATTGAGAGAAGACTATCTTTCCTGATAGAAAATATAAGAAAGAATATTTATGAAAATTTTAGCTGTTGATTATGATGGAGTAATTGTTGATAGTGTAATGGATTCTCTATTTGTCAGCCATAATGCTTATTTGAGGCTCTTTGGAAGTGCCAGCAGACAAAAATTTGGTGGTGAATTGTTCACTTTTCAAAACTGGCCCATAATTCAAACAAAATATAAAAAAGAAATTGAATATTACCGATCTCTCAGACCCTATATTCGTGGAGCTACTGATTATGGTTTAATACAGAAATTAATGGAAGAAGGTAGAAAAATACGGAATCAACAGGAATTTGATCGCTATAGACAAACAGTTCGGTTTGACTTTAAAAAATTTCATGACGCCTTCTATGAAGAGCGTAAAAGATTGCAGCAGGAGAACTTTGAAGGCTGGTTAGCCCTGGAACCTCCTTATAAAGGGGTAATTCGAGGTATGCGTCAATTTGCTAAGGAGGGGATAAAAGTAATGATTGCCACCTCCAATCGCAGGGAATATATTGTCAGGACTTTTTATCCTCAATATTATGATATTCCGGTCGATCCTGATGATGTGCTGGATTTTCGTTTTGGAGAAGATAAATCAAGTCAGATGCATCATATTTGTGATAAATATGGAGTAAATTATCAAGATATTTACTTTATAGATGATCAATTGGCTCATCTGGAGCAAACAGGTAAATTGGGAATTCGTGTTTTTCTTGCGGGGTGGAGTTATGCTACTCAGGAACAAATAAAGCTGGCCCTGGATAAAGGAATTCCTGTTATTGAAAGAGAAAAGGATTTCTATCAGAAAATCAAAGAATATATAATGAGAAAATAATTTGGAGGAAAAATTTATGAAAGTTACGGATTATCATAAAGTACCTTTGGAAGCAGTAGAAATGGAAGATGCAAAAAATGTCAAGGTAAGATGGCTTATCTCCGATAAGGACAATGCCAGAAATTTTGCCATGAGACTTTTTGAGTTAGGACCAAAAGGCAACACTCCTTATCATACCCATGACTGGGAACATGAAGTATTTGTCCTGGAGGGTGAAGGTGAAGCCAAGATTGAGGGGAAGGTTTATCCTGTAAAAAAAGATAATGTGGTATTTGTTGAACCTGATCAAAAACATAGTTTTAAAAATACCGGAAATGATGAACTAAAATTCCTTTGTTTGATTCCTTATAAATAATCATCTTTAGAAAGAATAAAAATATTATTTGGTAGCGGAGTATGCAATGAAAGTATTGGCAGTAGATTTTGATGGGGTCATCAGTGATAGTGCTCTCAAATCTTTGTTTGTCAGTCATAATGCTTATTGCCGGCATTTCGGCCTCGAGGTCCCAAAAAATTTTGGAGGGAAGCAATTTACCTTTGAAAATTGGGATCGAATAAAAGAAGAATATAGCAGGGAAATGGAGAAATATCGTCAAATGCGTTCCTATGTTGAACTTTCCTGTGATTTTTTTGTGATGATAAAAATTATTGAAGACCAAATTGAAGTAAAAAACCAGCAAGAATTTAGAAAAATTCGCAATCAATTGAATTTTGATTATCAGTTTTTTCATGATTTATTTTTTCAGGAAAAAGAGCGATGGCAAAATAAAGATTTTAAAAAATGGTTTTCCCTTGCACCAATTTTCGAAGATGTAACCACGGGAATTAAAAAACTCCTGAAAGAAGGCAAGAAAGTGGTTATCGCTACTTCTAATTTAGGAAAGGCAATTCATCCTGCTTTTCATCCAGATTGTTTGGGTTTTCATATTGGTTTAAAAGATATTTTTGATAAGAATTACGGCAAGAGCAAAACAGATCATATGAAGGCCATAACTAAACAATATAAAATAAATTTTAATGATATTTATTTTATCGATGACCAGCTAAGTTATCTGGAAGAAACCCAGATGTTAGGGGTGAATGTTTTTATGGCCGGATGGGGTTATTGTACCGAAGAACAGAAAAAAATTGCTCGGGAAAAGGGAATTGTTGTGATTGAAAAAGAAAAATATTTTTACCCTGTTTTTA
>CAZPII010000013.1:0-4924 GCA_964586485.1 uncultured Atribacterota bacterium
TGCTGTTTCAGTCATAAACATATCAGAAACTACTAAAAATTCAGTTTTCTTTAATGCCTCACGGGCATGATTTAGGTCCGGATCAGACATGGCCGGGTTTTCTGCCATAACAAAAATTCCTTTTATCTTTCCTTCATGGGCTGCATTTAATATTTCAACTACAGTTAAACCAACATTATTGGATAAATCAACACTCCAGGCTTTAGAAAACTTCTCATTAATTTGAGGATCGTTTACTTTTTGATACCCGGAATAGACATTAGGCAATGCACCCATATCACAGGCACCCTGAACATTACTCTGTCCGCGTAAAGGATTTACTCCGGAACTTTCTTTCCCTACATTACCGGTTAACATGGCTATATTGGCAGTAGATAGAACATTATCTGTACCGGTGATATGCTGAGTGATTCCCATTGAATAAATCAGCGAAGTGCTCGGGGCTGTTGCATAAATTCGAGCTGCTTTTCTAATATCATCAGCCGGCACACCGGTTATTTTTTCCACCAACTCAGGATGATACTTTAAGACAGTTTTTTTCATTTCTTTATAGCCTTCTGTCCTCTCGTCGATAAAGGATTTATCTTCCAGTCCTTCAGTAATTATCACATTCATCAATCCGTTAAATAAGGCTACATCTGTACCTGGTTTCTGCCTTAACCAAATAGTGGCATATTGAGTCAATTCTATTTCTCTCGGATCAGCAACAATTAACTTTGCTCCATTTTTTGTTACCGCTTTTTTAATTTCCAGGGCAATAATAGGATGATTTTCTGTGGTATTAGAACCAGTTAAATAGATTGCCGAAGCATAGGCAATTTCTTTGATGGAATTAGTCATGGCTCCGCTGCCAAAAGATTTTGCCAGACCTGCTACGGTTGCCGAATGGCAAAGCCGAGCACAGTGATCTATATTATTGGTGCCCAATACGGCACGAGTAAATTTCATAAGAAGGTAATTTTCTTCATTAGTACATTTGGCAGAAGAAAGAATTGCCAGGCTGTCACTACCATGGTCTTTTTTTATTTTCTTAAATTTATTGCTGATTAACTGGAGTGCTTCTTCCCAGGATGCCGGTTCAAATTTTTCACCTTTTCTTATCAAAGGGGTTGTCAGGCGATCATCTCTGTGAATATAATCATTGCCAAAACGTCCTTTGACACAGAGATTAATTCCGTTAACTATACTGTCAGGATTGGAAGTAACTTTTGCTACCTTTCTGTCTTTGATATTTAAATCAAATCCGCAACCACAACCGCAATAGTTACAGGTAGTATAAACTTTTTGAAATTCCCAGGATCGCCCCTTTCCCCGGGCTTCTTTATCAATAATTGCTCCTACAGGACAAACTGCGACACATTGCCCGCAAAAAACGCAATCAGAATATTTTAAATCAACATCTCCTTGTGCTGCAATTTTAACATCTAAACCCCGATGAGCAAAATCAATAATATGGGATTGCTGAATTTCATTACATATTTCCACACAGCGACCGCATAATACACATTTACTCATTTCCCTTACAATAAAGGGATTGCTGTCATCAATTGGTAGCTGTTTTCTATTTGGACTAAAAAGAAATGTTTTTATACCAAATTGATAGGCAAGGTCCTCTAAAATACAAGAACCGCTTTTTTCACAAGTCATACAATCCAGGGGATGATTAGCTAAAAGTAACTCCAGAATCATTCTTCGTGCTTTTAGAACTCTATCACTATGTGTGTATATTTGCATATTCGTTCTGACGGGATATACGCAAGAGGCAACCAGAACGGGACTACCGACAACTTCTACCACGCAAATACGACAGGATCCGGGTTTAAAGTCTAACTCAGGCATTAAACATAGTGCCGGTATATTGATACCAATTTTCCCGGCAGCTTCCATGATAGTGTCCCCTTCTCGGGCTTTTATTTTTCTATCGTTAATATTTATATTAATATAAGACATTATTTAACTCACTTCTTTAAAACAGTAACCTTAATAAACAAAAGTTAATACCAAACCCGCCTAACAGGTGGCTTTAAATTGATTAATGTGGATAACCTGTTCTTTTCTTTTTCATCTTATCTTTGATGTTATTTTCATATTCTTTCCTAAAATAACGTATAGTACTAAGGGCAGGATTGGGTGCGGTCTGCCCTAATCCACAAAGAGAGGTCTCTTTAATAATCTTACCCATTTCTTCGAGAAATTCGATATCTCCTACTTTGCCTTTCCCTTTACAAATATTGTTGAGGATTTCCAACATTCTTTTAGTACCTTCCCGGCATGGTGTGCACTTGCCACATGATTCTTTTTGGCAAAAATCCATAAAGAAACGGGCAATATCTACGGCAGATTTATCTTCATCCATAACAATCAAACCTCCGGAACCCATGATAGCCCCTAACTTATTAATAGTTTCGTAGTCTATGGGAACATCAAGATGCCGGGATGAAATACAACCTCCCGAAGGCCCTCCAATCTGGGCTGCTTTAAAATCTTTACCATCCAATATTCCTCCACCAATATCAAATACAATTGTCCTTAAGGTAGTTCCAATGGGAACTTCAATCAACCCTACATTATTCACATCACCGGTAAGTGCAAAAACCTTGGTCCCTTTACTCTTCTCTGTTCCGGTGCCGGCAAACCAAGCACTCCCATTGAGAATGATTTGGGCAATATTTGCCAATGTTTCTACATTATTTAAGATAGTTGGTTTTTCCCACAAACCTGCTTGGGCTGGAAAAGGCGGACGTGGCCTTGGTACCCCTCTTTCCCCTTCAATAGACCTCATCAAGGCCGTCTCTTCTCCGCAAACAAAAGCCCCGGCACCCCGATAAATCTTCAGGTCAAAATCAAATCCAGTTCCCAAAATATTGTCACCCAAAAGACCCCGTTCTTTAGCTTGAACGATGGCTTTCTGCAACATTTTGATAGCCAGTGGATATTCCGCCCGGCAATAAACATATCCCTGATGTGCACCTATTGCCTTACCGGCAATAACCATTCCTTCAATTACCGAATGAGGATCTCCTTCTAAAATACTTCGATCCATGTAAGCACCAGGGTCTCCCTCATCTGCATTACAAATAACATATTTAATTGCACTATTTTCTTTTGCAGCAAACTGCCATTTAAGTCCGGTAGGAAAACCAGCTCCTCCCCTTCCTCTTAAGCCTGAATTCATCAATTCATTGATAATCTCATCCGGACACATCGATGCAAGGGCTTTAGCCATTCCCTGGTATCCGTCTCGGGATATGTAATCTGTAACCTTTTCAGGGTCTATCAAACCTCGATTTCTTAATACTCTCAACTCCTGATGCTTATAAAAAGAAATTTCCTCTATTGAGGGTATACTCTCTCCTTTTAATTTCTTTTCTCCAGATAATTTCTCTGTAGATTCCAGGTGTTCAGCAATTTGTTGCTGATTTCCTCTGGCTAAAGCATAAGCTGGTACAGGTTCTCCGTTTAAAGCATGCTTTTTAAAAATCTCCAGTATTTTTTCTCGATTCAATTCCTGATAAATTACCGTTTCCTGTCCTGATATCTCGATGGTTACCAGAGGTTCTTTTCCACAAAAACCAATACATGCGGATTTGGAAATCAAGATATCTTCTTTTATTTTTGACCTGGAAATCTTTTCTTTAAGTATATCTAATATTTTTTGGGCACCTGAGGCTACTCCACAAGTGCCCATATGAATTATAATGTTAACCTTTTGGTTTTTTCTGAAAGCTAATTTATGATTAATAATATCATCTTTTATTTTTAATAAGTCTTTTGCTTTTAATTTTGTCATATAAAACTACATTTCTAAGATTTCGGGTTATTTGTACTTATCCAATATCTCTGTTATTTTTATTGACTGAACCCTTCCATACACTTCTCCGTCTACCACTATCACCGGAGCCAGCCCGCATGTTCCCAAGCACCTGATAGTTTCATAAGTAAATCTCCTATCCCTCGTGGTCTCTCCTGGCTTTATTTTGAATTCTTTTTCAATTAATTGGGATATTTCCTGACTTCCTCTAACATAGCATGCTGTACCCATGCATACTTGAATAATATGCCTGCCCCTGGGTTTCATGGTAAAAAAGGCATAAAAGGTCACTATACCATAAATTTTACTTAAGGGAATATTCGTTTTACGGGATACCTTTTTGAGCACTGACATCGGTAAATATTCGAGAGCATCCTGGACATCTTCAAGTAAAGGAATTAAACCATAGGGTTCTTGCTGATATTTTTCTATAATTTTATGCAAAAATGCTACTTGTTCAGGGCTGAATTCTTCTAATAAAACATTATCCATTTGATCTTCCATTTTTTCTCTGCTTTCCAGCTCTTATTAAAATAATCTTCTATCCAATACTCCAAAGTTAATTAAATATATTATAACCTTCTTTTTCATTCTAATCAAAAATATTAAGTCCTGAACTCTTTAGCGCCCTTTCAGCCAACAAGGCAATAACCCCTCCTGCCAGTGCCGTTAAAGCCTGCGGAAAACTCATCATCTGAGCAACCGGTGGTGGGACCTGAACCAACAAATTTACTGCCGTAACCAGGATTAAAAATTTAACCACAGAAGCAACAATAATTCCCAATATTTTACTTTTAGATTTCAACCAAAAGAATAAAACTACCAGAACACCATTGCCCAAAGCAATAAAAGGTATTAATGGAGCCAGAGGCGGTGGAAGTATCCCTCGCATAGCGGCAATTACGGGAGTAAAGATGCCAATCAATACACCACCCGGCCAACCTACGATCATGGCCGAAAGATAAAGTACGGTATTTACTAATGGGCCGGTAATTAACTGAGGAAACCCTCCCATTTGAAACACCAAAGCAATGGCTAATAAAATTCCTGTTCTGGTTATCCACCTGATTCCAGTATTTTGCATTATTTTATCCTCTCTTTCTCAAAAAATTA
>CAZPII010000013.1:5024-18936 GCA_964586485.1 uncultured Atribacterota bacterium
ATCCACCTGATTCCAGTATTTTGCATTATTTTATCCTCTCTTTCTCAAAAAATTATTGTTTAGATTTGTATAAGTAGGATTTAACCTGGATGCCGGATAGTAATCCCAGTTTTCCGGTAAGAGAACCTACCTTATCAGTATCTCCATAAATAATCAGACAAATTATATTAATCTTTTGCTGAGGATTAGGCATACCAATCCTTCCCAATATCATCTCTGCATGTTGACTCAAAATGTCATTTAGTTTTTTTATTGAGCATTTTTCCGGCTTGATAAATATACTTACTGTTCCAAAACGATACTCCATAATATTCCCTCTATATCATTTTAACTTTAAGTAAATATCGCACCCGCAAAGCGGGTGGCTTTAGGAACCTCTAAAAGGGGGTAATGGTTAAATAAAAAAGGATTAACCTTCAAGAAAGAAGATTAATCCTTTTATGAATACTCTTTTAGTTTAGTCTTCCCCTTGAGGTCAAAATCTACTTTCTTCCTCACAGGTCAATCTATTTTTTTAGCTTATATTTCTTAGAGTTTATACTTTTTCTTTTTTCTTTTTCTTATCGAAATAATGAGTATGAAGTAGATGATGGGATTTTTCTCCTAAAGGCTTGCCCAAGAATTCATCATACAGTTGTTTAATTGCAGGGTTTTCATGAGATTTTCGAAATTCGCGTCCTTCATCCTCTTTATAAATTGCTTGAATTCTTGCCTTCCTCACCTCATCGGTAGTTAGACGGGGTTGCCCACCGCCACCAATACAGCCACCCGGACAGGTCATCACTTCAATAAAATGATATTCTTTTTCTCCTTTTAAAATAGATTCAATCACTTTATTGGCATTTCCCAAGCCATGTGCTACCGCTACCTTTACTGTGACACCTTCTAAAAAATTCCAATCCGGTAATGTTCCTTTGATAGTTAACTCAGCTTCTTTTACTCCGTCTAATCCCTGAACAGGAGTAACATGCAATTTATCAAAAGGAATATCCCCTCCCGTAACAATAGCATAAGCTGTACGAAGAGCAGCTTCCATTACACCACCGGTATTGGCAAAGATATCTGCAGCACCGGTAGAAATACCCATCGGGGCATCCATTTCTTCATCTGGTAAATTTACAAATTCAAGGCCGGCTTCCTTAATCATCTTTCCTAATTCCCGGGTAGTCAGAACATAATCAACATCTTTTGTGCCACTATCATCCATTTCATCTCGATTACATTCAAATTTCTTGGCAGTACAGGGCATGATTGATACCACAACCATGTCTTCCTTTTTCTTGCCGATCTTTTCAGCGAAATATGTTTTAGCTATTGCTCCAAACATTTGTTGTGGGGATTTACAGGTCGAAACATTATTCACCAATTCCGGATAAAAATTTTCCATATAGTTAATCCAGCCGGGTGAACAGGAAGTAAACATGGGTAATTTAGTACTTTCATCCTTGTCTACCAATTTTTTCTTTAAGCGGGTTAATAATTCAGTGCCTTCCTCCATAATGGTCAAATCGGCAGCAAAGTTGGTATCAAAAACCTTTTTAAATCCCAACCTTCTCAAAGCCGCAACCATACGGCCCTTAACCAATGTACCTGGAGGCAAGTCAAAACATTCCCCCAGAGCAGCCCGAATGGCCGGAGCAGTCTGGACTACCACATATTTTTCGGGATCTTCTAATGCTTCCCAAACGTTTTCAGTATCATCATGCTCACTAATCGCACCTACCGGACAAACTGCAGCACATTGTCCGCATTGTACGCAAACAGCATCATCCAGCAAATCTTCTTGACCAGGACCAATAATTGTATCAAACCCACGGTAACGGGGTGCCAAAGTAGATACTTTTTGAACTTCCTGACATACAGTTACACATCTTCGGCATAAAATACATTTATTGGGATCCCGAATTATTCCGGGGGTACTTTCATCCAAAGGCAACTTCTCTTTAACAGATTGAAACCTTACTTCTCTTATACCGTATTCATCTGCCAATTTTTGTAATTCACAACTTTGATTTCGATCACAGGTATTGCATTCCCAGGGATGATCACACAACAACAATTCTAAAATAGTCTTTCTGGCATTTCTTACTCTTTTGTTGTTTGTTTTAACTTTCATCCCTTCTCTTACTTCTGTTACACAAGACGGCTGAAGGGTATTTGCACCTTCTACTTCTACCACGCATACCCGGCATGAACCGGGGTTCTGAAGTCCTTCCAGATAACAAAGTGTTGGAATTTTAATTCCCACCTTTTTTGCGGCATCCAGAATAGTTGTTCCTTTCTCTACCTCTAAAGGCATATTGTTTATTTCAATTTTTACTCCCATTTTTTAACTCCTTATCTTAATCTTTAATCTTTATGAATAATATATGACTTTTTCGTTTTGTTCTCTGGTTGGAAACTTGTGTTTTTTATCAATATTTACACCTTCACTTAATTCATCTCCAAAATATTTCAAAGCAGATAGCACCGGTTGGGCAACCGACTGTCCCAACGGGCAAAAAGCGGTTAATTTGAGAATGTTGGCAATATCCTGAATATTTGCTAACTCATCAAAATAACCTTCATTTTCATTTAATCTTTTAAATGCTTCATACAAATGTTTTGTCCCAATTCGACACACGGAACACCTTCCACAAGATTCATGGACAAAAAATTTCATGCAACTTGTCAGGAAATCAGAAACCGAGACAGAATCATTCATAATAAGCAAAGCACCTGAACCAAGATTATGTCCCAGTTCCTGTAAAGAACGATATTCTAGCGGGATATCCAATAGACGTTCTGAAAAAACATCACCGGCTGTACCGCCAATTTGAGCCATTTTGAATTTGCCGGATGATATTCCACCGGCATAATCATAAATAATCTCTCTTAGGGTAATTCCCATAGGAACTTCAATCAATCCGGGACGATTTACATGGCCTAAAACAGTATAAACTTTTGTACCGGGAGTACTTTCTGTACCAAAACGTCTAAACCATTCTGCACCATTTAGTAAAATAGATGGGATATTAGCAAGTGTTTCTACATTATTGATAAGTGTGGGTTGTTGCAAAAAACCCTGTTGTGCGGGATAAGGAGGTTTTATACGTGGCTCTCCTCGATATCCTTCCATGGAACTGAGTAAAGCTGTCTCTTCTCCGCAAACATAAGAGCCTGCTCCAATTTTAATCTGAATATTAAAATTAAATCCTGAACCAAATATGTTCTTTCCTAAAAGGCCAAATTCTTTTGCCTGTTTGATGGCATTCTGCAAGCGTTCAATAGATAAATTATATTCGCCCCGAACATAGATATATCCAAATTCGGCTTCCACAGCATATCCGGTAATAATCATCGCTTCAATTATCTTATGTGGATCACCTTCCATAATAAGACGGTCTTTAAAAGTACCGGGCTCACCTTCATCAGCATTACAGATAACATATTTGGGGTATTTTTTAGTCTCAAAAGTAAAAGACCATTTTAATCCTGTTGGAAAACCTGCACCCCCTCTTCCACGTAAACCAGAGTCTTTAATAATGTCAATTATTTCTTCCTGGGACTTTTGCTGTAAAACAAAGCCCATTGCTTCATATCCCCCCACACCAATATATTCATTGATATCATCCGGACTAATTCTGCCACAATTATCCAGAACAATACGTCCATATTGTTGGGTCTTTCTGGAATCATATTCTAATAATTTTAACTCTTCGGGCAGCGTTTCAGATAATAGTCTTTTCTGATATATTCTTCCCTTTACAAATTTTTCCTGAACAAACTCTTCAACATCTCCTTCGGTTATATTGGCATACAGTTCCCCGCCGGGGAAAATTCCCAGTACGACTCCCTGATTTGTAGGACCGATACTCCCTGTTTCAATAACAATCACTTCTTTAGAAAGTCCCTGCCGACTTAGTTCGGTAATCAGTTTAGTTTTCACCTGTCTGGCTCCGGATAAGACGGTATTACTATCAATTCCTACCAAAATTTGGGCAATACTCTTATCATTCATTTTTACTTGCCCTCCTTTTTCTTTATTTGCACTAAGATTTTCTTAATCTTTTCACCGGTTAGATGCCCATAGACAATATCATTAATCATAACAGCAGGGGCAACTGCACATACACCTAAACAACTAGTTTCTTCCAGGGTAAATAAACCATCAACTGTTGTTTCACTTTTCTTAATCTGTAATTCTCTGGAGATAACCTCAAAAATTGTTTCTGCACCCATAATATGACATGGAGGGCTAGCACAGACTCGAATAATATATTTTCCCCTGGGCTTAAAGCTGAACATGCTATAAAAAGAAGCAGTTCCGGTGATATCGGAAACAGGAATCCCAATTTCTTCACTTAAAAGATCAATGTTTTCTTTGCTAATATAATTCTGCGGGCTATCATCTTGAATTTCATGTAAGATCTGTAAGAGATTTTCTCTTTTTCTATCATATTTTCTTACAATTTCTCTTATTTTCATAACCCCTCCCCTTCCTCTTTATATTCACAACGAAGGCATCTTTCAGACTCTCTTTCTGCTACTTTGCATCCCCAGGTTTGTTCTACTTCTTTATTTCCTTTTCTTTCACCTACCGGAATAAGCTGATAATTTTCTCTCCCCCAGCTAACCGGTTCTTCTTCCGGATCAAAGTGTACTTCAATGGGGTCTTTCACTCTCCAGGGATAGTACTCTTCTTCTTTTTCTCCGGTTAAATAACTATCAATTTCTTCTGCTGCATTTTGAGCTGCTGCGATGGCTTCAACTACTGTAGCCGGACCCAAAACAACATCTCCACCGGCAAAAATATCTTTAACTGAAGTCTTTCCTTTATTAGAATCCGATTTAACAGTGTTATTTCTATTTAATTCAAGTGATTCCGCTTGAGCTATTTCCTTAATTCTGGTCGTTTGTCCCAGGGCAAGTATAAGAGTGTCTATTTGTTTATTAAAAGAAGATGCCTGGATTTCAACAGGTCTTCTCCTTCCGGATCGGTCAAACTCACCCAGTCGCATTTTTACCATTTCCAGATTAAGCCTGCCGTTATTTTCAGAAACAGATTTTATATTCTGAAGAACAAAAATATTGATTCCCTCTATTTCTGCTTGATTAATTTCTTCTATATCTGCCGGCATTTCACTGCGGGTTCTGCGATATACAAGAGACACTTCTGCTCCTAATCGTTTAGCAGTTCGAGCTGCATCTATAGCTGTGTTTCCTCCACCTATTACAACAACCTCATTACCAACATTGATTTTTTCACCACTATTAACTTTATAGAGAAAATCGAGTCCGGACATTACCTTCTTATTATCCATACCAGTAATAGGTGGAATCACACAATCCCAGGCACCTGCGGCCAGATAAAAAGCCTGATACCCCTTATTACGTAGTTGATCGACAGAAATGTCAGTTCCGATACGTGTATTAGTTTTTATCTTAACACCATAGTTTTTTAATTCTTCTATTTCTTTTTTCACAATTACTTTAGGTAATCTATATTCCGGAATGGCATAGGTTAGCATTCCTCCCGGTTCAGGAAGTGCTTCAAAAACGGTTACTTCGTACCCTATCATAGTCAAAAAATAGGCACAGGAGAGTCCAGAAGGACCAGCTCCAATAACAGCAACTTTCTTTCCACTGGATTCCTTTTTATCGGGATAAGAAGGCTGATATTTTTCCGCTTCATCTGCCATAAATCGCTTAACTGCCCGAATATTAATTGCGGCATCAATATCCCTTCTTCTGCATCTGGATTCACAAAATGCCGGGCAAACTCTGCCACAGACAGCCGGGAAAGGATTTGTTTTCATATGAGCCTGCAATGCCCTATCGTATTGACCTATTTTGGTATAAGCAAGATAGGCTGGTACATCTACAGAAGCCGGACAACTATTAGAACAAGGCGCATAGACAAGATCAGCACAAACACCTGCTCGACATTTTTTATCCCTGATATGCTCAATATATTCATTCCGAAAATACTTCAAAGTTGATAAAATCGGATTAGGGGCAGTCTGCCCTAGTCCACATAGTGAAGTATCCCCTATCTCATAGGCCAATTGCTCTAAGTGATTTAAATCATCCATAGTCCCCTGTCCCTGGCAAATTCTGGTCAGGATATTCAACATTATACGAGTCCCTTCCCGACAGGGGGTACATTTACCGCATGACTCTTCCTGAATAAATTCCATAAAATAACGTGCCAGGTCAACCATACAGGTATCTTCATCCATGACAATCAATCCACCAGAACCCATAATTGCACCAAGTTCTTTTAATGATTCATAATCTACTTTCACATTAAGATGTTCTACCGGGATACACCCACCGGAAGGTCCACCAATCTGAACAGCTTTCAATTTCTTATTATTGGGAATTCCTCCTCCAATATCATAGATGATGGTACCAAGCGGGATTCCCATAGGAACTTCAATTAAACCGGTATTATTTATATCACCTGCCAGGGCAAACACTTTGGTTCCTTTACTTTTTTCGGTACCCAACGAAGCAAATTCCTGAGGTCCATTTAAGATAATATAAGGAATATTAGCGTATGTTTCTACATTATTCAAAACAGTTGGACAATCAAAGAGGCCTTTTTGGGCAGGAAATGGCGGTTTTGGTCTTGGCTCACCCCTTTTCCCTTCAATGGAATGAATCAAGGCAGTCTCTTCACCACAAACAAAGGCACCTGCACCCATCCTGATCTCTAAATGAAAAGAAAAATCAGTTCCGAGAATATTGTCTCCTAATAATTGATTTTTTTTAGCATCTTCTATTGCCTGAGATAATCTCTCAATGGCAAGAGGATATTCTGCTCGTACATAAACATACCCCTGATCTGCACCAATGGCATAACCACAAATCATCATTGCCTCAATAATACTATGTGGGTCTCCTTCTAAAATACTTCGATCCATAAAAGCACCCGGATCACCTTCATCCGCATTACATAAAACATATTTTTGTGAACCTGAAGCTGCAGCGGTAAATTGCCATTTCAGACCGGTTGGAAACCCTGCTCCTCCTCGACCTCTTAAACCGGATTCTTTAACTACTTCTATTACTTCTTCCGGTTTCATATCTGTAAGCACTTTCCCCAGGGCCATATATCCATCAGAGGCAATATATTCTTCAATATCCTGGGGATTTATATTTCCACAATTTCTTAAAGCAATTTTTTTCTGTAACTTAAAGAAATCAATATCATTAAACATAGCTACAAGTTGTTCTTTTTCAGGTTTCTTGTATAGAAGACGATTAACTATTCTCCCTTTTAATAAATGCTCCTGCACAATATCGGGAACATCTTCAGGCAGAACTCTTTGATAAAAAATCCCTTCTGGATAGACCACCATAACGGGCCCTAACTCACATGTTCCCATACAACCGGTAGTTATAATATCTATTTCATGATGTAAGCCTGTTCGGCCTAATTCAGTCTCTAATGCCTCTTTCACTTTATCAGCACCTGAAGATAAACAGGCACCTCCATAACATAACAATATATGTGCTCTATAATTCTCCATAATCTACCTACCTTATTACCTTTATTACTTATATGAATCTAATACTTGTTCAAGTTTTTTGGGTGTCATTCTACCGTGTACATCTTGATCAATCATGATAACCGGAGCTAGACCACATGCACCTAAACATCTTTGAATCCCGAGAGAAAATCTACTGTCTTCTGTCGTTTGACCAGTCTTAATATTTAATGTTTTTTCAAGTGCTTCCATTATTTTTTTGGCTCCCCTAACATAACACGCCGTACCCATGCAAACCGTTATTGTGTGCCTACCCACCGGATTCATCCTGAAGAAGGAATAAAAAGTCACTACACCCATAACTGTGCTTACCGGTATATCCATCTTTTCGGCAACAAATGCACGAACTTCAGCTGGTAAATAGCCAAAAATTTCCTGGGCTTTGTGTAATACCGGAATAAGGAATCCTCTTTTCCCACTGTTACTTTCAATAAATTCCCTTAATTGCTGGTATTTTTCTTCCTGTGATAATTCTGTTTCCTGAACCTTAGTTGTCATAACTACTCTCCCTTTGAAAATACATATTTTTGGACAATTTGTCCTTTTAAGACATGTTGGTTAAATATTTCTTCAGCAGCATTGACATCAACCTTACCATAAGTAACCGGCTCTTTACCTTTTTCCTGAACCTTTATCATGGGCTCCTGCTCACAAAATCCGGCACATCCGGTAGTAGAAATAACGATATCAGACCTGCCACTCTGGGTGCTTAAATCAGCTAGCTTATTCATAGTCTGCCTGGCACCGGCAGCAATACCACATGTACCCAGACAGACAATAATTTTTACCCCATAATCTCCTGAACGCATCTCTAGATTTTTGCGAACCCTTTCTCTTATTTCTTTCAATTCCGCTAAATTTTTCATTCTTGGTTTCCCTTCCTCCTTAAGTATTTTTTATGTAATACCAAATTGCTGGTCAATTCCTATACTAAGCAATTCTCTTTTTAGATTTTCCTTCACATAGCTTATAACTTCATTGTCATTCAAAGTCTCAACGTTCAAAGTCTCCTTTAATTGTCCAGTATCTAATATATTTCTTTCAAGATTAGATTGCTTAACAAACACTTCAATATTAATGTCAGGCCAAATACGAACTATATCTGAAAAAACAGCAGCCATATCACCAAAAGGACGTGCATCAATATGTTTCATATTAACTGCAAATTCCAATCTGGTTCCTTTTTTATTTTCCGGAAAAGATATTTTCAGGTAACCACCCGTGCTTTCTGTGGTTACTTTTAAAAGGGGTAACCCCAAACCAACTCTTCTTGTCTTTCTGGAAGTTACAAAAGGATCTGTTATATTCTGTAATTTTGTTGTTATTCCATTATCATTAATTTGACAATAAAAAATATTTTTACTAAACGATATTTTAACTACAATCCTATCTGCGCTTGCATTGACAGAATTTTCTAAAATATCAAATAGATGATCTGCTATTGTTCTCATGTTTTTTCTCTTTTAAAAACTTTTTGAAAGAAATGCAATCCATTATCCGGTCATCTTCAGTTTTCATGTAAAACACACCAATATCATCCGGGTAATGACTATCTGAACCACAGATAACCGGAAATCCAAACAAAGTATTTCCTAATTGATATTTATTTTTATTCCATTTATATTTTGAAACCTCTACTGCATCAAAAGCAGAAGTATCATCTACAAATCCAAGTTGTCTAATTAAACTAAATCTATTTTTGTCAATATGTGCCGGGATAGCCAAACCATTTAACCGATGTATCTCCTCAACAAGTTGTTCCAAACCTATGTTTATAGCTGTCTGTCTTAGCTTGTTATCAAGGTCGAAAATCTCACCATGCTCATCATACAACACCTGGTACCCAAAAACTTCCGGCTTATTATCTATATTTGGCAATAAACGGTTAACCAGGTTATCCAGCTCAATCAAGGCAGACACCTCATCAAAATAAGCTAATAAATGCACTTCCTCCCGACTGGTTAACTCGGTACCGGGAATGACTTTGATATTCTCTTTTTGACTTATTTTACAGGCTAAAAGAGAATGTTCGATGGTATTATGATCCGTAATAGAGATAACATTGAGCCCCTTTTCTAAAGCTTGTTTTAGAATAAAAAATGGGGACATCTCATTAGCTCCACACGCTGAAAGAGAAGAATGGATATGCAAATCAACTTTTAACAGAATAATCCTCCAATAACTGGTATAACAAACCACAAATTTGAAAAGAATTTTTTTTACTTTTTAGTAAGTTAATTCCTTCTTCCCTTGCTTTTTCAATCAATTCCTGGTTTATTTCAACATTGTTTACAAAGACAATTGCTTTTATATCTTTAATCAAGGCCACTGCAATACTATTTTTATGTGCCTGAATGGTAATCCAAATACTATTATTACCAGCATTGGCAATTACGTCAGACATCAAGTCTCCACAATAACCGCTCTCTATTTCGTCATCAGAACAAAATACTACTTTTTCTAAAGCACATTTATTTAAGATTTGACTCAATTTCATTTTACCCTCCTAAATGAATAGTAGCCTTCAATATCGTGCCTGTTTCCATGGAAGATTCCAGACTAAGGTAATCAGCACATTTTTTTATGTTGGGCAAACCCATGCCGGCACCAAATCCCAAAGCCCTGATTTGTTCAGATGCGGTAGTAAAGCCCGGTTTCATTGCTTCTTCGGTATCCGGAATGCCGGGGCCGTAATCAATCGCAGTAATTATAATGGCAGATTGTCCCACTTCAACAGTTATATATCCTCCTAAAGAATGAATATTAATATTCATTTCCGCTTCATAGCAAACAATTGCTACTCGGCGAAGAATCTTTTTATCAATATTTAATTTTTGAAGATACTTCCGTATTATACTTGCCACTCTTCCGGCATTGTCAAAATCAGCCTTCTTGATCTCAAAGCGCATACGCTTCTGTTTGTTTTGCCTTACCATTTCTTCTGATAATTGAGTATTTTGGGCTTCTTTCTTTTCAACCTTTTCTGCTATGGTTTGAATACTCACCAATAGACAATTCAAAATGTCACCCATTGTCAAAATACCCACAACTCTATTAGAACGTGCATTTTTAGTTACCGGCAAACGGCCAAATTTATATCTTTCAAATTTTTTAATTGCTGAAACCAATGAATAATTCTGGGGAATGGCTACTACATCTCTGGTCATATAGTGTTTTACTTTATCGTTTACATAACCCTTATCCAATGCAGTAATTACATTATCAATGCTGACTATTCCACTGATAGTTTTATCTCCACCCAAGATAGGAACACCGGATATCCTGTTCTTTTTTAATGATGACTGTATCTCACGAAAAGTAGCTTCCTGACCAAAAAAGATAACTCCTCTAGTCATAGCATCTTTTACTTTGATCTCATAAATCAGTTCATTGGCTAAAGTTAATTTCTCTTTGGAATGTAAAATTGTCATATTTTCTCTTTGTTATTATTAATAGCCTCTATAATTGCCTTACATGCATCAAATGTTGATTTTGAAGTCATCAACAGAGGAATATGATGTGAACGGGCAAGGCCAATGGTTTCCGGTTCAGGCGTTTTACCTCTAACAAAAACCACCCCAATCCCACCGGCAATTTCTGTAGTCCTAACTACCTGCTGGGAAGTCAAACCAGTTAGTAGTAAAAAATTATCTTTACTAAGGGCTAAGACATCGCTCAATAAGTCACTTATAGCAAACTCTTCAATATCCCGGTCAAGATACGCTTCCCCAGTTAATACTTCGGCATCCAAAATGTGTACAATTTCTTTAATTTTCATTTTGACCTCTTGTAAATAATAAAGTTAGATTATGGACTTCTATCACCTTCTAAGAAGGTGGTTTTCATGATTAAATAAATACACATAAATAAATTGTGAAAAATATCACAAGATTTACGAGGAGATTTTAACATACAGACAAGACTTATGTCAACTTTATTAAGAACACAATTTTATCTTTATGCTAAAATTAATTTATTTGGGTTCGGATACTAAAAAATAAACCAATCTTTCCAGTTCAATAGAAATGTCTATCGTATTAACCCTTACATATTTTGGACATTTGAGGGGAGTAGGAGCAAAATTGAGGATAGAATTAATTCCACCGGCAATCATATGATTGGCTACTTCTTGAGCAGATTCAGCAGGCACAGCAATAATACCAATTTTTATATTCTTCTTTCTTAAAAAAGATTCCATTGAATGGATATCACGAACTTTAATACCATTAAATTTCTTACCAATTTTTGAACGGTTATTATCAAAAATCCCTTTAATTACAAATCCTCTCTTTTGAAATCCTTTGTAACGAATTAGTGCTTCTCCAAGGTTCCCAGCACCTGCTAACACAATATCCCATTTTTCACTTGATCCTAAAATAGATTTTAAGGCAACAAGCAAATCATGAATAGGATAACCGATTCCTCTTTTACCAAATTCTCCAAAATAAGCCAGATCTTTTCGAACCTGATATGCGCTAATACCGGTTAATTCAGAGATTTCTGATGATGATATTGTCTTCTTTTTACCATTTTCGCTTTCGGTCAAAGATTCCAGGCATCTATGGCATATTGATAGACGATGGATAGTAGGTTGTGGAATATTTT
This sequence comes from uncultured Atribacterota bacterium, assembly GCA_964586485.1. Taxonomy (GTDB): domain Bacteria; phylum Atribacterota; class Phoenicimicrobiia; order Phoenicimicrobiales; family Stramentimicrobiaceae; genus CAYWJZ01. The sequence goes on from CAZPII010000013.1 coordinate 17,165, forward strand.
TCCTGTTATACTTAATTGGATAAATCCTTTCATTTGAATTTAGCTACAATTAACAAATATCAAATGTATACTTGTGTACTAAGATTATCTCCGGGTAACCCATATTTCATAACCCAGACTCTTTAGTTCTTCTGAAGCTCTTTCTGCCTGTTCACGTAACTGATAAGCACCCACTTGAACTTTGTAAGCATTATCTTGCCTTAGTATAAATGTTTGAAAACCGTGATTTTCAATCTCCCTTGCTAAACTTCTGGCATTATTCTCAACCGAGAAATAACCCACCTGAACCGTATATCCCGAACCAGAAACTGCCGAAATGTCTGTAACATCACTCGTTTCTTCTTGTGCTGTAGTTTCAGAAATATCCTGATTTTCTTCACTACCGGTATTGACCTGTGAAGTTTGCTCTGTCGAAGAACTGGTTGTCTCTTCCCGAGAAAGCTCCTCTCCTATAGTCGGCGTCTGCTCATCTTGATTAGCTGTTGTTTGTTCGTTTGCTCTCTCCGTGTCAATATCAGCATTATTTTCAGCTAACAATTCTTCAATAACCCCTTGTTCACCTTTGCTTTCTTGGATATTCTCTTCCTCAAGAACAATTTGTTGTTCAGTTTTAGTTTCTTCCGGAGGTAAAAAACTCTTTTCCCTAGCCATGTAAAAAGCAACAGATAAAATCACAATAGCCCCAACTAAGATAATAAGTGTTTCCAGGTTACTCCTGGATTTTCTTTTATAAATTCGCCTTGACCGTCTCAAAGATACATACCTCCTTTAATCAAGGAATTAAGATTTTTCCCCAATCTTTCCACATTTTGCAATTTTTTGATATTTGTTATGTCTTTCCTGATTACTTTTTAGAATCTTTACCTTTACCTTTAATAAATAATTTAAATATCTTTTTATAATATTACAATTCTTTAACCTTTACTGCAAATATTTATATTAATTATATTAAAAATATTTTTCCCTTCTTTTGGCATTTCGCTATGGTATAATAATTATTAAATAATATAAGGAATTTTACTATGAAAACAAATCCAAATAATATTTTGCTTGGGATAGGAAACCGTCTGCGAAGTGATGACGGAGCCGGCTCTTTTATTGCCCATAATTTTGATCATCGAGATTGGTTAGTTTTAGACGGTAAATCTGCTCCTGAAAATTTTACTTCAATTATTAAAAAAATAAAACCTGAATTATTGGTCATGGTCGATGCTGTATGGATGAAAATTGAGGCAGGTAGTTTTCGAATAATCCCTTTTAATACAATTACCGCTCTCCAGCTCTCTACTCATTCCCTGCCAATAAATTTATTAATAGAATATCTTTCACCATATTGCCAAAAGATTATTCTGATTGGCATCCAGCCTCATAATACACAAATAGGTGAATATTTAAGTGAGACAGTTTTAAAAGGATGCAATTTACTTATTCAGCAATTAAAGAATAGGCAGATAGAAAAAATTCAAATATTATAACCCGCATAGCAGGTAGTTTTGAGAACCTCTAAAAGATGAAGAACTCCCTCTGAAATAAAATACCACGTCAAAACGTGGTATTTTATAATGTTTCTCTTTTTGATTTCTGATCATCAATCAAATTTTTCCCTGCTACTCAACAATCATTTCTGAGTCAAAGCGATCTTCATTAGCCAACAGAAAATTTTCAGACATGTGCAGGCAATTCACAGGACATACATCATTGCATTGGGAACAAAAAATACAACGATCGAGCCTAATTTTTATTTTCTTTTCTTCAGGGAGAAATTCTATCGC
>CAZPII010000014.1:0-18878 GCA_964586485.1 uncultured Atribacterota bacterium
ACTCATCAACAGTTCCCTTTAAAAAAAAATCATCATTAAAAATATCTAACTATTAAATATTTCTTTAATTTCCCACTCTTCTAATTTTTCTTTTTCAATAAGCTCTTTTGCTTGCTGGTCTAATTTTGCTCTATTTTCTTTCAATATTTTTTCTCCAACTGTTTTGCGGTTCCTTTCAAAAAAAGTGGTTAATAAAAAACTATATTAACCCATATCTTTAAGAGAGGGGTTTCCCAGGATATATTTTTCCTGGAATAGACAGTTGGTTTTATCTAATTTTTTCGATATTTTTTCCAGAAATACAAATAAGCATTTATTTCCAAGATTGGGGTCTTCCTTAATCAGAAGTTCAAGGTTTTTTTGCTCTAGAGTGAGTAATTCAATAAATTCACTTGCTACGGCATTTACCCGATGTCTTTCATTAACAATTGCTGACTCCCCTAGAAATTCTCCGGTACAAATATCAGCTAAGATAATCTCATCATTTTTTTCATTGTATTTAACAATACGCAGACATCCTCTGATTATTATATAAAAAGAAGAATCCTCATCCCCTTCTTTAAAGATAATTTCATCCTCCCGGTAGGCTTTCACTGCAGAAATACGAACAATTTTTTCTAATTCCTCTTCCGTGAAATCTTTAAACTCTATCATTTTTTTTAATATTGCTTTTTTATCTTCCAGGCTAATTTTTTCATAATGTTCTTTATCGACTTTTACATCAACTTTAAATAGATTTTTTTCTTCCATTATTCTTCTTATCTCTTTTTTATTGTTCAGGGTGAAATCTATTAATTTCTCCCAATCCTTTTGTATCTTTCTGTAGGCAGTGAATGGGTCTTTTTTGGGAATAGCCTCATACATACTTAAATAAATATTTTTTATGGATTCCTTGCTGGCTTCTACTTCATTATTTGCCAAAGATTCCATTGCCAGCAACAAATTAGTTTTAAAAATTTTATTCTCAAGGTCATCGGTCAAAAATTCTCCGGGATATGGGAAAAAATCTTTAGCTGATACCATCCTCATGTTACTTACTTCATATTGGGAGTCAATTTTAGATTTTTCATAAATAAACCTATAGATATCCTCTCTGGTTCTTTGCCATACAGGATGGGACTTTTGGGGAGGTAAATGTTTTATGCTTAATTTATTATCCAAAAAGAAGTCAAAGCCAAACATTTTGGCATTAATAAGGTAATCAATATCTTCTCCTCTGGTAATATTAGGATCAAAAGGTACTATCTGATATAAATTTTTATGAATGACCATAGCTCCGCCAAAAGCAAAGGGAGTTTGCTTAAGCCGCGGTTCACAGCCGATTATCTTATCAAAAGCTTTTGATTTACTCCCAAACCGATTCCAATAAGTCATCCAGGGCTCCATACTGACATCATCATAATAAGTTCCATATTTATTCAAATAATAACCGGCTACGCCGTATACAGTTTCACCATATACTCTCTTTCCGATAAATTCCCGGGCTATATTCATAAAATCAGGATTTTCAATCACTTCATCATCATCAATTAATACTGTAATATCCGCATTAAGTAAATGAGAAGCAAATATGCACATATTCCTGACATTGGCATAACCCCGTAAACTTAACAATGAAAGAGCATTTTCCTCTAATTGAGAATTTCGGGCATATCTCTTGATCTTCTTTAAAGTATTTTGAGTAAACAAATAAGTTTCTGTATCTAACTTTACCCCTTTAATTATCTCTCTGGCTTTTTCTTCTGCTTCATCTTTTATTTCCATATTTGTTGGGCAAACCAATACCACTAATTTAAAATCCTTCTTTTTTAAGATTTTCATACTTTCCAGAGTACGACCCAGGGTTCCTTCTTCATCAATCGGAGTAGCGTGGTCATAGACAATGTCTCCCTCCTTGAAGCCAACCTTGTTTTTCCGCCCCCAATAAGTAGGTATAACCACTACAGTTCGCATAATTTTATTTCTCCTTTTTTATTATTGTTAATGATTTTTAAAAATTATTTTTCTTTGACTAAGATGTTACTTCCTGATATATTTTTTCTACTTCCTTAATAGTATTTTCCCAGGAAAAATTATTCATTGCATATTCCTGTGCTCGCTTTTTTCTTTCTTCTTTATCAGGTCTTACCAGTTCATTAATAATTGCCTCTGCCAGAGCTATGTCATCCTCTACATCAACCAGTGCACCAACATCTGCGTTTATAAAATCAATTAAGCCCCCCTGGTTGGTACCTACTACCGGTGTACCGCAAGCCAATGCTTCTATGGCTACCAACCCAAACGGCTCGCTTCTTGAAGGCACAGTACTCACATCGGCAATATTAAATAAATCTCCTAGCTGTTCTTGATTTACATGACCCAGAAAAAATGTTCTTTTTAACTTTAAAAAATCTCTCAAGTTTTTTAACTCTTCATACAATATGCCATTACCGGCTATTAAGGTCGTTGTTTTTTCTTTCATCTGGTTTTCATATATTTTAGCGGCTTTTAACAAAATGTCTACACCCTTAAAATGGGCCAACTTCCCGGCAAAAAAAACAATATGCTCTGGAATATCATTTATTCCAAATTTTACCAGGACTTCCTTCCGGGAAAGATCTTTTACTTTAAAAAGTTCTGTATCATACCCACTATAAATAATTTTTCTTTTTTTATCTCCTATATGGTAAATCTCACTAACTTCTCTGTCTACTTGTTTTGATATGGTAATAACTTTGCGCGCATTTTGGGCACCTTTTAAGGCATAAGGGTGATATCTTTTATCCTGTATAAATCCTTTCAGGTCTGTACCATGTGCTGTTGCCACATATGGAATGCCGGTCTTCCAGGCAGCATATGGGGCAATCCAAAGATGCTGGGCATGAATAATATCAGGTTTGAATTTATCTGTTTCTTCCCTGGTCACCCTGGTCATTATGCCAATATAGTCCTTCATCTGCTTTTCATTTAGTTCATAAAAAGTGTTATTGCTTCTGGGATGACTGGTAAAACAAGGAAAATTAAAATCAATTTCATAATTTTTGTTATGGTTATTCCTGAACATTATAGGTCTTATTTTAAAAATTTCCGGTAGTACTGTTCGGTTTTCCGGAAATATTACTTTAACACTGTGCCCTCTTTTAGTTAATTCTTTGGCCAAATTTTTAGTGTAAATTCCACTCCCCGAACCCTCCAGGGGAAAGTGGTTTACTATTAATATCTTCATTTATTCTTCTCCCATTTTTCTAATTTTTTAATCAGGTTATTCCAGGCTTGCATAGTATTTTTGTATTCATTAATCACTCTTGCTAAATCATGGTAAGATTTTTCCAGTGCTTCAGGTAGAATCAAAAATCTCTCATCTCTAAGGTAAGAGGCTATTGCCTTGGAACCTATAACTAATTTTTCTTTCTGTTTGTTTTCTGCTTCTTTTACGTCTTCACCCTTCAGCCAATTTAGAAAAGGATTTCTGCCTATCCACCCCAGACAGGTATAAAAAAATCTATCCTTAATAGATATATTTTTCTTTATATCCGGAACCTTCGGATAATTTCCAAAAGTATCATGAAATATCTTGGTATCTATATCAATACATTTTTTATGACAATTTTTAAATTTGATTCCCAACAGAGTATCTTCTCCGCGAGTTAGGAAATTCTCACCACCTACATTATACACTGTCGAAAAGAAAGGCTCTATTTCCTTAAAGTCAGTTAACTTGATTGCTACATTTCCACCTAAAATTTTACTGGTTTCAAAAACTTTTCGCTTTTTATCATTATCCAAATTCAGACAACTATGTTTTTCTGAATTACTTACAAACTCATAAGCATCTTCTTTTTGTAAACCAATAAATAATTCCTTCATTCCATTAAAACACATGGGTGGAATAATGGAATATCCGGAATAATCACTGGTGGTCATAATGACCTTTTCTTTCTTTAGAAATTCCAGGTGTCTTCCGATAAAATCTATCTCTTTTTCTCGTATCTCATCGTTTTCTTTTACTAATACTTTAGGGTAGACATCTGTATCAATAAAAAAAATTGCCTCTGAACCGCTCAATAAAGCCTGAATTAAGGCATAATTTCTATTCATACCATAAGGCACTAATTTATGATCTTTTAAAGTATAGCAATTGAGTAAGGTTTCAATATTTTCCATCGATAGGCCTATTTTGATTAATGATTTTATTATTTCCTGGGAATCATTGACTTTTAGCAGAAAAACTTTCAGCTTTTTCCTTAGACTTTCTACCAGGCGAAAATTACAATTACGGGAATAGACAATTATTATGTTGTAAATTTTATGATTATATTTTAAGGCATTTTCTAAAAAATCATTTATAGGCTCTAATGAATTGAAATCTTTAGTTATTGTTGCTATTGATATTTTCACTAAAACTCCCTTACATTTTTTGATTTAGACGCATTCTTTATTCTGGCTTATCCAGTATCCAGGTAGCCACACCCTTTAGATGAGAAATGCACTGGTTTGGCTATCTTAACTTTCTGAGTAATGTTATCAGATAAGTAAGAGCTGCCAGCCAAATATGCAATTCAGATAAATCTCCTCTATTTTTCCCCATCATCAATACGCAAATTGTCCACTATACATCCTATTATTTTATCTATATCAAATCTTTCTCGTTCCACCATACATTGGCTTTGTTCTGGTTCACTATAATTCATACATTGCGAATACCTGATAACACCACTGACTATAACAAGGTGGTCATTTTTGTTAGTTGCATAGCTGTATTCAGCATAAATAGTCCCCGCTGCGCCTTCGCTTTTTGATTCTATACAATATATCCGTCCATCAATTTCTCTTTTCACTGTTTTAGATATTAATCTATTTTCAGATGCAGTTTCCCGGCAATCTATTTCACCTTTGGTGATTGTAAATTTCGGCTGGTATTCTTCTTCCACTTTTATAATTTTAACTTGCCAATCCTGGCTATCGATATATTCGGTACTTAAATCAACAAAAAGTTTGTAATGTTGCTCCTTTTCAGAATCTTCATCAGTTTCTTTAAATACTATCTTGGTTTCTTTATGCCATCCATTTTCGTCTTTTTCCTCAACTTCAGTATTTTCTATTAGACAATTTACCGAAATTTCTTTTTTGGCTAATTTTATATTTTTCTCACTATATGAATAGAAACAAATCCCTATCAATATAAACACAGTAATCATAACTAAAATAATTGCTGGTCTTAAATAACTATTCTTATTCATCATCAAATCCTCTAAGCAAAATTAAATCTGCCCAGGGATCTTTCTTATGCCCAAGTCGTCGAAAAATATTTGATATATTATATTTTTGCGAATTTTTCAAAGAAGAAAGCTCTGACCAATCCAATGGGGTAGCAATAGGTGCATTCTCTAAAGGTCTTAAAGAATACGGAGCTACTGTTGTTTGTCCGTAGCTATTACGCAAATAATCCAAAAACACTCTTCCTTTTCTATCTTTTTTGCGCATCTCCGTAGTCAGTTTTCCCGGATATCGGCTAGCTAAATTCTTAACTATCTTTTTAGTAAATTCACGAATCTCATTAAATGTGCCCATGGGCTTGATGGGAATAACTACATGTAAGCCTTTAGAGCCTGTAGTTATAACGAAAACATTTAACCCTTTTTCTTCAAAAATTTTCTTTAATTGAATAGCAGCAAATTTAACTATGCTAAAATCATTATTTGCAGCAGGATCTAAATCAAAAATTATCTTATCTGGCTTATTAATTTTCTTTATTTTACTTAACCAAGGGTGGAAAACTAAAGTCCCCTGGTTAACTAAGTAAATTAAATCAGCTTTTTTTTCAATTACTATCAATGTCTGATTGCCATCTTCTTCTAATTCAATTACCTGGTTATTTATCCAGGAAGGAAAATACTCAGGCTTTTCTTTTGCGTAAAAGCCTTCTTCTTCTATTCCATTAGGAAACCGTTGTATTACCAAAGCTCGGCTTTTTAGATGAGGCAGCATGTAATCGGCAATTTTCTTATAATAATCAATCACATCTTTTTTCTTAATTTTATTTTGAGGATAAAAAAATTTATTTAAATTTGATAATTCTATTTTTTTCTGATTTATTTTAATTATTCTTGTTTCAGGCATTAATTTACCTTGTATTTTTTATTATATTTCATTGATGTTCTTGTTTGATTTGATTCATTGTTTTATTGCTTTTTACTGATTTGTTCTGTGTACTCGTAGGTTTTCTTCTAGCATCAGCTTTTTCATCATCAGCCTTAATTAGTAACCACTCTTCTTGTTTTGTCTTTTTCTTATTCATCCTTACCAGGTTATAACCACCCTGAATTTTCTTTCCATCTAGCCAAATCTTGATTTTACCTTCCTCAAGTGCCTCAGACATTTTAACTTCCCGTTGATTCTGGTATTTTCCTTGATCCCAAACAATAACAATTCCTCCGCCATATTGCTCTTCAGGTATCTTTCCTTCAAAATAAGCGTATTCTAAGGGATGATCTTCAACACGTATAGCTAGATGTTTTTTTCGGGGATCCATAGAGGGTCCTTTAGGCACAGCCCATGAAACTAGGACACCGCCAATATCAATCCTGAAATCATAATGTAAATTAGAAGACTCATGCTTTTGTATAACAAAAATATTCTTATATTCATTCCTTTGTTTTTTTGTTATCTCCGATTCCGGTTCTGGAGTTGTATCAAACTTTCTCTTTTGTTGGTATTTTTGAAGATTCATAACTTCTCTCTTAGTTTAAGAAAATTCTTAGCAAATAGAATTTACCCTTGGTAGTATGCTTGTCTTGCACCTGGCAATAAAACAACATCCTCCCATGATTAAGTATACTATAAATGTACTTGAAAATCATTTCATCTTTTATTTTGGCTTAACAGCATCATAAAATTTATTTAGCAGGCTCAATCCTTTCTCGGGGTCTGTCTGATATATTTCAGTTGCTTTTTTCTGTACCTCAGGTACGATTTGATATAACATTTCCAGTTTAGGATCACGGAATGCATATAAATCTTCAATTGCCTCATTATAACGTAACTCAGTCATCTGCTGGACATAAGTATTAATCCACCAGCCGGAATCCCGATCAAAATCTTCCCATCTTGATCCTGCTTGATAGAAATCAGGGAGAGAGTCCATACTTCCACTTAATGGAGTAATATAAGAAGTATCGGGAGCTCTATAACCAAACCAGGCTACCCCTTTTTCATTCATTACCGGAAGACAACTTCTTAAATATTGAAAACTGAAAATGAGAAGATTAGTCTCATAGACTACTTACTGATTGCAGGGGTTTGCGGCATTCGGAAATGCTAAAGAAAATTGGACAAAGAATTACTTAAAACCTAAACTTTCTATTTATTTTTGCTATTATTAAATCTACTTTTTATTTTATTAATAATAGATTCATATTCCTGAATTTTCTGCTCTTTAGTAGTATCTCCGGATTCAAACTTTTTGATCACCTCTTTTAATCTATCATTTTCCTCTTTTAAAGAATGGCATTTTTTTATTATTACAGTAAACCACAAAATTATTATAATACAAGTTAAAAATAAAATAATAATCCAAAATATTTCCATTCTATTAATCCTCTTTATAATTACTTAATAACAGTAGAGTAATAGTGCCGAGCCGATTGATAAACATGTCAAAGGACGCATGTCAAGGGACGGTCCTTTGACAGGTTTTTATAATTCAATGCATTTTCCTTTTAATAATTCGGCTGTGTGGGGGTGGCAGGTTAAGAATATTACCTGTTTGGATTGGGCAAATTCATTGATTTGTTCTGCAGCCAGGGCTTGACGTTCTAAATCCATATCTACTAGAGGGTCATCAAGTACCAAAAATCCTTCTTTGTCTTTAAGGAAATATTCAGCTATGGTTAATCGTAATGCCAGGGAAAAAGTATCTTTTGTACCAAAGGAAAGTAAATCATAGGAAAGTTCCGAGCCGTTTGGTTTAATTAATTTTTTTGGATAATCATCTTCCATTTCAATTACAGAAAAAGCATTACCGGACATGTTTAAAAAATATTTTTTAAAACGATTCTGATATTCCCCATAAGTATCCTTGCCCATCATTTCTAGTAATTCATTCGCCTTCCCTCTTATTAGTGCAATGGCCTTTCCTTCAAGAGATATTCTTTTAAATTTCTGCTCCTTATCATTCACCATGTTGCTAAGTTCCTCTGAAGATAATTCAGGTTTCTGGTTTTCTTTATCACCCTTTTTTATAAGTAATTCATAAATGTCCTCCTGATGTGTTTCTTTCTTTTCTTTCAGAGTTTCAAAATATTCAAAAAAACTTTTATAATCCTCAAATCCGTCCGGCAACACAGGGAGGTTTTTTAGTTTTTCCTCCAGTACTTGTAATTGATACTGATTTTCTCCAATTTTTAACATCAGTTCTTTGGTTGTACTATATTTTTCTTCCCATAGCTCAATCATGTTTTTAACTTCTTCCTTTTTCCCTTCAATATCTCTCAGGTCTCTATCAATATGGGTTATTTCTGAAAATATTTCCTCTAAAGAACGGAATTGTTTTTCCTCTCCAAAAATTTCAACTCTTTTTTTAATATCTTCGTATTTCTCTTCTCCTAATTGATCTTGAAATGCCCGCTCGGTGAAGAGCACTTCATTTTTATGTTTTTCATATTCTGCATTTATAGATTGGGCTTGTTCTAAACTTTCTACTCCCATTCTTTCTAATTCATCTGCAAATTCTTCAGTCTTTTCTTCTTTCTGCATTATCAGGGTATCTATTTCTCCTTCTCCGGCCTGTACTTCCAAATTCCAATCCTGATGCTCTAAAAATAATTTACCCTGGAAAGTTTTTTCAAATGATTTATCTTTTTCTAAAGAGTGTTCTTCTTTTTTTCCTGTAGTATCTCTTGTACTAAAATTCTGCGAAATCTTTGAACTAAAAGACAGTTTTAGTTTGCTAGCCATAAGTGTATTTGTAATCTCTTCGATTTTTTGTTTTTTCTTGCGCAGTTTTTCAATATCTTCTCTGGTTATCGGGAGTATTTGGGATAATTTATTTTTTGCTTCTTTTAATTTCTCATATAATCTCTCTAATTTTTCAAATCTGTTACGAAGTACTTTGTTTTCCAGGTATTGTCGGGTATCTTCCCTCTCCTGGGCCAGTTTTTTTCTTTCTTCCGTTAATTTTTTAATCTCAGAATTTGCTGTACGGGAAAGCCAGTTGCCCTGAATCATCCATTGTTCATTAATCTCAACAATTTTCTCTGTTTCATGTTTTATTCTGGTCATATCACTTTCTATCTGCTGACGTTCCAGGAGCTGAGATCTAACAGGTTCATATTTTTTAAGCTCTTGCTTAATCCTTTCTTGTTCTTCTTCTTTTTCTTGAACAGTTTTATTTAAATCATCAATCTCTTTTTCTATTTCATTTGCATCAGTATAATTCTTTTTAACATTTTCTTTCTCATAATAGGCTTCCAATATTTTCCCTATTTCCCTTTTATATGGGTTATTTATTCCCCGTCCATTTTCCGGCTCTTCTCTTTCTGTATCCCAATGCTGAAAATATTCTTCATATTCCCTATCCAGCTTTTCTTTTAACCTGTCTACTGAAATACCGTCTGTTTCCATAATGGAAGACCTTAAGATATTTCCCAAATCTGAACGGACTTCTCTGCCTTCACTGTCAAAGATATCCCTGGTTCTATCCAATGCAGACTGCCAGGTTAATAATATATTTTTGATGGTGCCTTCCTGTGCGGGAAGAAATTGATTTATCAGCCTGGCCACTTCCCTGTCTCCGGTATATTCACTCTTATCCTCAAATCGAAAAAGGCAAGAACCATCTTTGCCTCCTGCCTTCCAGATTTTTTCTAACCAATATTTCTTATCATCTACCTGAAAATCCAGATAAACCCTGATAGTGTCTCCACCCTGTGCTGGCATATATCCTTTTATTAATTTGTCATACTTACTTTTTGTCAGGTTAACCTCAGCAAATAAAGCAGATTGAAGGGCATTTAACAAAGTAGATTTTCCGGCTTCATTGGGACCAAGGATCACATTGAGCCCGGGTGAAAATTCCACTTTTTTATTTCTAATCCCGGCAAATGGCTTTAACTGTAAACTTTTAATCTTCATGGCGTATTTCCCTGATAATGTCATAAGCTTTTTGCAGTGCCCTGGCAGACACATCTTCCTCTTCTTCCAGCAAAGATAAGAGTAACTTATGTGGGAAAGAATCTTGCGTAAACTCACTATTGATTAATTCAGGAGTAATCTCCTCATTTAATTCATCTCTATTGGTCTGAAGAAGCAAAACATTCTTGCTTATTTCTTTTATTGCCTCTTCCACTTTTCCCAGATCTTCTTTCTTTAATCTACCTTTTAGTATTAATCTTAATATCACATTCTGATATTTCTTTTTGCTGTATTCATCTTTCATTCGCTTAATACCATGTTCATCATGCAAGAAAATTTCTTTAATTATAAATTGATATTTACCTGTATCGACTTTTTGAATTTTTATCTCTGAAGGAGATTCTATAGTAATGAGAAAGCCATTACCTGTGTGTTTGCAATCAAATCCATCAGGTTCGGGAGTTCCCGGGATAAGAATTCGAGAATTTTTGTCCGGATTTTCCGGCCAGGTTAAGTGGGTGTGACCCAGTAACCAGAGATCAAGCCTGATTGATTCAAGTTCCTTACGAGTCATCGGATAGTAAGTCCTCTCAAAATCTGGAGAAACACCTTCTAGACTGCCATGGGATAAACCTATTTTAATAACCGCATCTGTCTCGGTGTCATTTAAATCAAGCTTGCTAATCACATTCTCTGCCGAATACTTGGAATTACATGGACAGGCATAAATTTTCATATTCAGATGATGCTGACTTAAATCATAAACTCCCGGCTCTTTTAAAACCAGAACCCGGTCCCCGGCATGTTTACTGAATTCATCCCACAAATTACTATCCCTGGTATAAAAATCATGATTACCGGGCAGTACAATGATCAGTTCTCCGTTAAACTCATTGAGTGTCTTTACGGCTCTGAAAATCTCATTAACCTTCATGGTAACCCGGTCAAATAAATCCCCGGAAATTACAAAAAGATCACATTCTTCCTTATTTGCAATCTCAACCATATTTTCCAGTGTTTCATATCTGGAATTGATGAGTTTATCCTGGATTTCCGGATATCCCGCAAAGCGCATCCCCAGATGCAAATCCGCAGTATGAAATATTTTTATTGCCATCTTTGCCTCTTATAAGATTTATATTAGATAACCCAACATATAAAAAAACAACCTTCCTTTAAGAATATTGATGTTATCCTATTTTTTAGCGTATATTTTATTCTGGCATAAAGACAACATTTTAACAACCCTAATGCCCTATTTAGTTCAGTTACAACCTATTTATATTTCTTCTGCTCTGTCTTCTCTCAGGGAGGGAAGTTCTTAATTTATAGTTTATATTTTTTGAAAGATAATGGAAAGTTGGACTCCTGAAATATTGTAATAATGGGGATTCCGTGAGATAGAGCAGGAAGTGCAATTTTCTTTCAATCAAATTAAAATCATTTTCAAATTTAGTAAAGAAACAGACACATTAATTTGATAAACTCAATACTGATTAATTTTGTTTGCCCTTTTTATAATATAATCCACAAAAAAATACCTATTTTTATTGACATTATTGAAAGAGAAGTTTATTATATTCACCATACCCCCTTGGGGTATAATAAGCTAACAAAATTTTGGGATAATTTTATGGGAAACAATAAAAAGAATGTTAATTATTATATTAAAACAAATAGATCATTCACTTTAATTAGTCGTTTCGGGTGGATTCTAACCATTCTCATCGGAATTGGCGGGCAATTTATTCCTGCTTTTGGGCTTTTGGTGCCCTTTATCATGATTGCCTTGATTTCGCTAAGCTTGTTTAAGGGAAAATACTGGTGTGGAAATTTTTGCCCTCATGGTAGTTTTTTCGATAACCTGATACAACCAATCAGTCGAAATACAAAAATACCTGCGGTCTTTAGTTCTCGTTTTTTTATTGCAGCCATCCTGCTATTTTTTATGTATAATATAACGAACCGTTTTATTCGTATATATGGATTAATGGGAACAACAGAATTTTATGAACGACTCGGATTTATATTCGCCAATATATACCTTATAGTACTACTACTGGGTGGATTTTTGGCAGTCATCATCAGTCCTAGAACCTGGTGCAAAATCTGTCCCATGGGTACCATGCAGACCTTTTTTTATAAAATAGGCCAAACATTGGGTTTAACCCAAAAATCAGATGAGATGATTATAATCGAACAAGCAGAACTTTGTCTTTCTTGTGGCAAATGTGCCCGGGTATGCCCTGTTCAACTAACTCCATATCAATCATTTTCCTCAGAAAATAAATTTGAGGATGAACAATGTATTCGATGTAGTACTTGTGTCAATAATTGTCCAATTGGTATTTTATATCTTGCCAACCAATAAAAAAATAGCTCCCGGCAATAAAGAACTCTCTTTATCATGGTTAATTTTCCAAAAAAGTTACTTAGGATTCTACCTTGGCTATGTTTGCCTAATCCCATGAAGATTAATGAAAATTAAGAATTGATTCACAGTCAGTCTTGTAAAAATATAATATATATTGCATAATTTATTTGTTAATCGTAAACCATACACATAAAGGAATAGTAATATGAATTTATTAAAAACTACTTTTGGTAATCTAGAATTTAAATCTCCATTACTTATAGGGTCAGGGCAATATACAACATCTATTGGACAAATCGGTATTCATGCCGACAAAATTGCAGCAAAAGGATGGGGTGGAATTGTTACGAAATCAGTTATTAGAAAATATGGTTTGCAGTTTAAACCACATCTTTGGACTTCTCCTGAATACCGTTTTTTTGCAATGCAAAACTCTGGGCCAGCTTTTTCTGAGTTTTCATCTGAATTACTCAATGATGTAAAAAAAGATGCTCTATCTTGTCGTAAAGCAGGGATTCGGCTAATTGTTAGTATAATGGGCAACTCTTTGGCTGAGTGGGCTGAATTAGCAATAGCGATGGAAAAAGCGGGGGCAGACGCTCTTGAACTCAATTTAAGTTGCCCTTCACCAAGGGAGACAATTAAAAAAAGTATGGGAGCCATGCATATTGGCCAATCTCCAGAAAAAACATTTCAAGTAGCAAAGGCAGTTAAAAAAGCAGTAAATATACCTGTTTGGGCAAAATTAACTGCTAATTACCAAGATGTGCCTGCAGTGGCATCTTCTTGCAAAATGGCTGGTTTAGATGCTGTTTCAGCTATTAATACTATACCAGGAATTATAGGTATTGACATTGAAACAGGAATTCCTTTTTCTTCTGATATATCTGGAAAAAGCTATTTGTCAGGATTATCCGGACCATTAATTAAACCCATTGCCTTGGGAATAGTAGCTGAGATAAGTAAAAATACAGACATTCCGGTATGTGGCATTGGGGGAATAATTAAATGGAAAGATGTTCTAGAATTTTTTTATGCCGGAGCAGGGTTGGTACAAATTTGCACTGGTGTAATGTGGTATGGGTTTTCCCTTGGGGAAAAAATATTAGTGGGAGTAAGCCAATTCCTCAAGAGAAAAAAATATATTTCAATTAATGATATTAAAAGTAAGGCAATTAATTATCTTAATAGCAATATTCCGAATCAATATTTTAAAGAATCAAGGCTACTATTAGATAAACAAAAATGCAATGGTTGTGGTTTATGTATTACTGCCTGTCGTGATAGTGCTTATCATGCAATAAGTTATACTAAAAATAATATAGAAATAAATCCGGATTTATGTCAATTATGCGGATTATGCATGGTAGTTTGCAAAAAGGGTGCAATTAGCTTAGTGGACTTACTATAATATTTGATTTGATCATTTTCTGTGGCATACTAATATGGTAAATAATTTTTAACAAATAATATTAACAGGAATAGGAAGTGAAAAAATGATAGTTGATTTGATAATAAAAAATGGTTATCTTGTAGACCCTGTAAACAAAAAAGAAGGTTATTATGATGTTGCTATTACAAATGGCAAAATTGTTAAAGTTTTATCAAAAAAAACTGATATTAAAGCAAAACAAACATTGGATATCATGGGATTCCATATCTGCCCTGGATTAATTGATGTGCATGTTCATGTTACAAGCACATTTGCTGGTCCTTCAGGTTATAAAATGATTGCCAAAGCAGGAGTGACCACTGCTATAGATTTTGCTGGTCCTATTGAAGAAGTACTTAACACTATTGTTACATATGGATCAGGAATTAATTTTGCTTGTTGCAATGCATTAACACCAAAAATATTTAAAAATATTGATAATCCTTCTACTAAAGAAATAGAGGAATTTATTGATTATTCAGTAAAACAAGGAGCACTTGGCATAAAAATATTGGGAGGTCATTTTCCTTTATCTCCAGATACAACTCGAAAAGTTATTGAGTCTTGTAATCAGAAAAAAATATTTATAGCTTTTCATGCTGGAACCACAAATACCAATAGCAATCTCGAAGGAATGAGGGAGGCAATAAACCTTGCTAAGGGATATAGAATGTATTTGGCGCATATAAGTGCTTATTTGCGTGGTTCAAACCAAAATCATATATTAGAACTAGCAGAGGCAATCGAGCTCTTAAAAGAAAATCCAAACGTATTTTCAGGTTCTTTATGTGCAGTTATTAACGGTACCTCGGCGAAATGTATAAATGGAATTCCTGCAAGTCAAGTAACTTGTAATTGTTTAAGAATAAAAAACTACCCGGCTACCCAAGAAGGATTAAAAAAAGCTATTTTAGAAGGATATGCAAATATACTAAAGATTGATCCTGAAAAAGGTGAATCATTTCATATTGCAGGACAACAAGGGGTAGAATATTGGTTGCAGAATAATACAATTACTGGTGTGGGTTTCCCGGTAAATCTCCCGGATATTACTTTTTCCTTAGCTTGTGCAAGAAAGAAAGATCACTCTTTTGTGGTTGATATTATTACTTCTGATGGAGGTGGTATACCTCGTAATTTTTTACTCAAAAAAGGTTTATGTTTAGTTAAATATGATGCTATTACATTGCAAGAATTTGTAAACAAAGTTTCTTCTAAACCAGCACAGCTTTTAGGCCTATTGAACAAAGGACATCTTACTCCTGGAGCAGATGCAGACATTACTATCTTTGATTTAAAAGAACAAGAAGCCATACATTCCCTGGTTAATGGTCAATTTATATTGAAAAATAAAAAAATTATTGGAGAAAAAGGGAAAATAATTACAACGGATTATGGAAAAAAATACTTAAAGAAAAATGGTTTTGATTGTACATTAAATAATATGGAAATGAGTGAGTTTTATAAAAAACATTAAAATAAATTATGCAATCCACCATATTTATCGTTACCTCTATTTAACGCTGCATCCGCATGCAATACAAGCCTTCTCCTGCCCTGGTTGGTATAAAACACTGGTTACAGGAAATACAAGTAGACCTCCTGGTATCCCCTGCTTGCCAGCGTTTAACCAGGTATGGTTCTCTAATCAAGGGACGACAAAGTGCAATATAATCCGCTATCCCCTGTTCAATTAATTCCTGAGCAACTTCATAAGAACGAATACCGCCAACTAATATCAATGGAACATTTATTTCTTTTTTGAATAATTTGGCTGCTTTGCGGTGATATACCTCATCTTCTGGCAAGTCAATTCTGCCTATCCTTGAGGGAGAATACTTACCTAATGAATTCCCTCCGCTTAATTCAATAGCATCGATCCCTGCTTTTTCCAGTAATGCCGATACCTGCACCATTTCCTCAGGAACAAATCCACCATCGATAAAATCATCTGAATTCAATTTTATGGTAACCACAAAACCTTTACCTGATTCAGACCTGATGGAATCAATAATTTCCAATATGATACGAGCTCTGTTTTCAATACTTCCACCATAATTATCTTTCCTTTTATTAAAAATAGGAGAAAGAAACTGGCTCAGCAAAAAACCATGGGCTCCATGAAGTTGAATACCGTCAAAGCCTGCTTCTTCTGCTCTTACTGTAGCATTGGTAAAATCCTTTACAGTATGAGTAATTTCATTGATAGTCATCTCTCTGCAACTATAATGATTGGCCTCTAAAGCAGAAGGACCTAATGGAATTTCATCTTCGGATTGATTTATAGATTTGCCCCCTGCATGGGCAATCTGTAAAATTATCTTACTTCCTTTATCATGAACTTCTTTAGTCATCCTTCGATAGCTATCTATCAGATAATCATCATATAGTCCCAATTGTCCAATGCCCGCCTGTCCGGCCGGATCAACATAGGCATGGCTGCTGATAATTAATCCAACCTGACCCTTGGCTAACTCTATCATCATATCAGTAATTTTATCATTACATGAGCCATCCGGATTTGCCAAACCTTCCCATGTTGCACTACGTACAAACCTATTCTTTATCTCCGTCTGATTGATCTTTGTTTTTTCAAATAATTGTTTCATTAATTGTTTTCTATCCTTCCTAAGCAAAAATCTAAGTTACCATGTTTAAAAATAATATTGTGAAGACCCGACCCCTTTAATTTTCTTTCCCTGATTAACAACGATTCACACAACAAAGCTTAATTAATTCCTATGTATGAGGAATAATTGCAAAAATTCATCAAGACTCTCTATTGTTTCTGTTTTACCCCCTTTTGCTTCCTGTAACCCTTTTCTTATCTGCCCTATCAATTCCGGCTTTTCATATATCCAGGCTTCCCTGCTGGCAATAGTAAAATCTGATCCCATTGGATTTCCTAGATCATGAGATTTTAGAAAGTATATACTGATTTACAGATACACCTTCCTCTGCTGATTTGATAACTAGATTCTTATGCACTTCTGCCGGTACACGTAAGGTTAAATTGCCTTTATATTGTTTCATTCCAAATGGTTCTGGGATTTTTTCATTTTCTTCATTCATCCATTCAATTGTATTTTTAACAACTTCTTTAATTTCCTTTAATCCATCTTCAATCGTATCTCCATGAGCCATTAAGGAAGGAAACTCAAGACATCTGGCAATATGAGTTTTATCCTCTTCAGACCATTCTACTCTATATGTATATTTCTCAATTATTTCATAAGTTTTCATCGTTTACCTCCAATTTTTTCAGTGCTTTTGCTACTAACTTCACTTGGTATAGTTTTGCCATCTTTACATCTTTTTGTATGTTTATTCTTGGATCCCCTTTCCATGGCGTCTTGAAGATATGATGACTGACTTTAACTCTGGGAGCTCCAAAATACTTCGTGCACATTTTGATTTAATCATCGAATTTGACATTTTTGGGATTGGATAAAATATCTTTTTTCATATATTATATGATAGTGTATGTGATAGCATAAGTCAATGCTCATTTACTTTTATTCTATTCTTAACACTGCCTGGCATGTCGTAAATCTAGTGGCCCCAATCCTTCTTGCCCCGCCAATTTCTATTTTCAGCTTAGATCTAATATTAAATCCTATTATTAAATTTTTAATATTTTACCTATTTGCCAATAATAAAGATGTCATTGCTTTGCTTTGTTCAAAACAAGGAAACAAATGCCCTTACCTGGCAAAAACCATTGCAGTGGATCAGTAGGATTAAGGAGCAGTTGAAGAATGGGAAGATGAGTTGTAAATAAGGGGAAAACTGATAATTCAAGACCAGACCCCATATATGTGATAGTTGATTCCTTCTTCCTGATAGATGATTTCAGTTAGGCCTTTAAAAAGAATACATTAACAGCTATGAAGCTTGTCAGAGAAGGTTTTTTGGGGAAGGTTCTTATCAACGAACCTTCCCTTTACTGATTCTGGTTTAATAGATAACTAGATAGATTCTAGTACTTTTTCGACAATTTCCTGAGGAACCCATTCAGTCCATACATCTTGCCTGTTTTTTAGAAACCATAATGCCGCTGCCTTGCTATCAACATCATTTTCAATCATGTAAGCCAGTGCTTGATTGGCTATGGCGCTGGTTGTCTGATAATTACTAAGAAAATTAACTACCTCGGGGGCTTTTTCTGGAAAGTCTTTATTCACTGCAATAGTAACATCCATTTCTTTAAATTTACAGTCAAATGTCTCATCCACCAACCATTTTTGATCACTATAAGGCGGTTCTTCCAATAAAGTCATATCCAGCATGCCCATTACCCAGGTAGGTTCCCAGTAGTAGGCTACAATAGGTTCTCCTTTTTCATAAGCACCCACAATCATTGTCTGTAAAGCACTGCCTGAACCGGGGCTGAAATAATTGTAACATTCATCCAAATTATAATTTTTTAATTTTGTCCTTAATATTTTATCAGTTGTCGTCCAGGTAGCAGGGGAGCCATAGATTCTTCCTTTAGAGGGGTTTTCCTCATCTTGGAATACCTCCCAGTATTCTTTCAAATCACTTACTGTTTTCAAATCCGGGGCTAGAGGTTCAATATTTCTTTCTTCATCTCCTTCAATAACGTAAGTAGGAACATAGAACCCCTGTGCGTTATCATCATAATTTACTGAAACCTGGATTATTGAACCTTCCTCAATAGCAGGGTAATAAATGTCTCTCAAGTCATTGGTCCATGCTTCCATATAGACATCAACATCCCCACTTTTTAAACCTAAAAAAAGTACAGAGAGAGAGCCCGAAACAATGCTGGTTGAATAATCATAACCTTCTTCAATAATTGTACGGGCTACTTCATTATGAAATTGCATACTAGCCCAACCGGCATCCGCAAAAAAAATTTTCTCCTGGGCAGATACAATGAAGGTTAAACTTGTCAAAATAATACTAATAATCACTAGAAATAAAACGGACTGTTTTTTT
>CAZPII010000015.1:0-18529 GCA_964586485.1 uncultured Atribacterota bacterium
CCTAACATAACCATATTGGCAGCAATTCGGTTTCCAATTTGAATGGCAGTTTCGGTAGCAGGAACCTGATATATTGTGAAATTTTTATCTGGTATTTTGTGTACTAATTTGGGATCTACAACAAGTATGCCTCCCGGTTTTAAGGTAGAAATATAGCGATCCAAAGCGGTTTGGAATAAGGAAACTAAAATATCTTTATTTCTAGTCGTTGGTGAATGAATAGGTTGTTCCGATATTATCAATTCAGCCTGACACTGACCACCTCTCGCTTCAGAACCGTAAGACTGAGTCTGGACAACATAGAGTCCTTTTTTGGTTACGGCAGCTGTACCTAAAATTACAGATATTAGAATAATGCCTTGACCACCAAAACCACTTATTCGAATACTTATTGGTTTCAATTTTGCTCCTCCTTATATACAGTGGTGCCCTGAAAAACCGGCCTCTGAATATCTAAATGCTCTCCTAAAATAAATTTATCCTTAATCTCATCTTCTTCTTTTCCTTTTGCCTCAGCTATGGACATCGATTTATCTTCAATCCATCGCAAAACTTTTTCGGGATCACCAGTCTTTAAGGCATATCTGCCAAAATTGGTTGGACATTGAGATAGAATTTCCACTAAGGAAAAACCTTTGTGTTGCAAGGCTTTTTTCATGGATTTAATTGTTTGCATAGGTTTAGCAGTACTCCAGCGGCTAACATAAGTAGCTCCGGCACATTTTGCTAATTGACATATATCTAAAGTATTTTCACTGCTTCCATAAGGTGTTGTCATAGTAATTGAATTGAAAAGTGTAGTAGGCGCCACTTGTCCGCCCGTCATGGCAAAATTTAGATTATTCACCAAAAAAACCGTTACATCCAGATTTCTCCGGGCAGCATGTAAAAAATGATTTCCCCCAATTGACACCAAATCCCCATCCCCGGCAAATATGACAACTTTTAATTCAGGTTGATAAAGTTTAATTCCTGTTGCCCAGGCAAGTGTACGTCCGTGTACCCCATGGAATGAATCAGTACTAAGGTAAACAGGGATTCTTGCCGTGCAACCTACACCACCAATGGTAATGATCTCATCTAAATTTAACTTTAAATCATCAACAGCCTTCAAGAAATAATTTAAAATCTGCCCGCATCCACAGCCGGGACAGAAAAAGTGCGGCAAATTTCCATTTCTTATATATTTCCTAAGAGGATTTATCTTTTCTGACATTTCTGTCCCTCCTTAATAATATTATATATTTCTTCTTGGGTATGAATAATACCCCGGTTTTTCGTGATACTTTCCACCTCGCAATAAGGCAGACATAAACGTTCAATTTCTCTGCTATATTTTCCAATATTCATTTCTAATGCATATACTTTACTCATATTTTTAGCAACTTCCTTGATTTTTTCTTCAGCAACAGGCCATACTGTTATTAATTTTAATAAACCGATCTTCAACCCATTATCCCTGGCCATTTCAACGGCATCTATTGCCGGTCGAACTTCACTTCCATAAGTAATAATGACTTCTTCGGCATCTTCAAGATAAAAACCTTCGGTTTTACAGATATCTTTTCTATTCTCTCTTATTTTACCAGTAATTCGCTGATATAACTTATCATACCCCTCGGCGCTCCAATCGATGGTTCCATTCTCATTATGATAGTTCAGTGTATATAAAGTATGATAACCTTTTCCCAAAGGAGCCATCTCGGGGGGAGAATTTTCCGGTGCCTTAAAAGGCAGATACTGATCTGGAGGTAATTTAGTATATTTTCTACTAAATATTTCGATATCCTCTTGATTAGGTATCTGTACCCTTTCTCTCATCAAGGCAATTGTTGTCTCAGACATAATAATTACCGGATTTCTGTATTTTTCTGCCAGATTAAATCCTAAAATTGTGTAATCAAACAGTTCCTGGGCAGAAGAAGGCGCTAAACAGATCATCTCATAATCACCACTGGCTCCCCAACGCATTTGCATAACATCTGCATGAGTTGCAAAATTTTCACCTCTACAACGTTGGACATCAACAATTACACATGGTGCTTCAACAGCACAGGCATATCCAATACCTTCCTGCATATAATTAAAACCAGCACTTGCAGTTGCAGTCATAGCTTTGGCACCGGCAAGGGAAGCACTCACCACTGAATAAATGGAAAATAATTCATCCTCACCCTGAACAAAAGCTCCTCCTACCTCAGGCAACCTGCGAGACATTAATTCTGAAATTTCATTAGCGGGTGTAATAGGATATCCGGCGAAATAGTCGCATCCTGCTGCCAGAGCTCCCTCAACCGTAGCATAGTTACCCAGCATAAAATGCACACCGCTCTTTACTCTTTTCCCTCTTTCAGGTTTTTTTCTATTCATATTTTTGATGTATCTCCTCTATTAATAGATTTGACAAGTAAATATCGCACCCGCAAAGCGGATTGCTTTAAGGACCTCTAAAAAATCTTTTTTATGGTTAAATAAATTTTAAATCTTTTCTTTTTGAATTCTTTCTTCGTCCTCTTCAAGGCTTTGTAAAATACTTCTTATATGCTCCTGGGATGCTCTGCTAGCTGCAACGGGATCCTTTTCTTTTATCTTTAAAGCAATATTTCTATGTTCCTGTAAGGATTTTGGCATTCTATAAGCAAGCTTTAGGGTACGGAGCCTAAATTTATGATCCTGTAATATAAGACGATTGTACATTTCTTTCAGCTTATTATTTGCTACTATATTCAATAATAAATCATGAAATTTGATATCAAGTTCATTATATTCAAGTCGATCGTCTTTTTCCACGGAAATTTCCATATTACTGATAATTTCCATCATAGCAATAATTTCTTTATCGGTAATTTTTTTGGCAGCAAGTTCGGAAATCAGCCCTTCTAAGGCTGCTCTAATCTGTAGCATTTCTTGAAAATCGTCAATACTGATTTCGTTAATTATAACCCCCTTGTTTGGAACTAAATTGACCAATCCTTCACTTTCTAATTTATTTACCGCCTCTCTTATAGGGGTAACACTAACCTGCATGGATTTACTGATTTCCTGGAGTGATAATTTTGTATTTGGTTTTATTTCTCCTCTTAAAATTGCCTTTTTTAACGTCCTGTAAACTTTATGATTTAATAATTCATAATTTTTTATTTTGAGCATTTGATTTTATCATCTCTTTTCTAATGTATAGATTGTATACAATATAGAATATATATGATATTATTAAATTTAACATACCATTTTTTGCTTGTCAATGAATAACTAACATGCTTTGCTTATTTTAAAATAATTTATTTTCTATAAAACAATCTTTTCTCTCTAACAGATGAAGGGAGTTTTTTAAAAATCTAATACTCTTATAAATCTTATTGCTTCAATGGCACAAAATTGCATGCAAAGGGGAATCTCTGTATTGATACACATATCACACCCTGCTTTATCAAAACCTATTACAATATTTCCATTTTTACTATTTCTAAAGATCTCTATGCTACTTTTCCCGGTTAAACTGAAAACTTTTGAACGGTGAAACGAACATGCCAGCACACATGCCTGGCATCCGGTACACTTGTTTTGGTCAATCTCCAAAGAATAACTAAATTTTGCTTTCATTAGTTTGTCACCTTCTACTTATTATTTTCTTTCTGTGGAAATTTACCGGCCCTTTCTAATCTGTCTTTGACACCATTGAGTCCAAGATTTATCAGGCATTCCCTAGTCTGCAACCCTGTTTTAAGATCCCAATTATGAGATCCATAATATTCATCCAACATTTCTCCCCATTTATCAGTCAATAGCTTCTCTCCGGCAAATTCTCCAGAGGAAATAGGAATTTCAGTTAATTTATATGGTGGATAATCATCTTTTCTGCTAAAATCAGCATGTAAAGTATTAAAAGCCTTTTCTAAATTAATAATCTTTTCTCCTAGATATAATAAGTTTTCTCCGTTCATTTTTACACCGCTAGCACTAGATATCAGTTTAGCAAAATCATCCGGACCTATAAAAGAAGTATCCATCCAATAAGTTGCAAATAGACACACACCAACTATATCTGCGATTGTTTTATATTTGTCAAACCAGGCAACCAACTTGCCTTTCCCTTTGTAGGTAGTCGGTTCTCCGGCCGTGGGAACACCAAAATAATTCATGCCCATTTCGGGAGATAATCTTTTCTGCTCTGTATTGGGAGCTCCCGCTAGATGTCCTCCACCTATGGAACTGGTTATAATACCTAAAGCCCATCCTTTGTGAGATCTCATTCCCTGCTCACATATTCCATGACCTTTTACTTGCATAGCATATCTTTCAGTCCCCCGGCCTATTTTTTTTGATGCACGAGATACACCCAATGCTAAAATATCTCCAAATCCTCTTCTAAATGCAATCATTTCAAATAATTTTAGCTGTAGATCACCATCTCCCCATTGAAGTTCCAATCCATCGGTTAGATTCTTATCTATAAGACCTTTTTTGTAAATATCAATAGCCCATGCTATTACAGCTGAAAGAGAATCACAATTCATGCCGTAACGATCGGCCATTTCATTTGCCATGAGGATATATTCCCTGCTATCCAGATCAATATTAGTTCCAAATGCTCGATAAATATTCGTTTTAAGTGCCTCAAGTTTGTGTCCTGAAAATTTACCTTCTTTAATATGGTAAAAGCGACTACAGTTAATAGGGCAGGCAAAATTTGCTAATTTTTGTTCTTCGTATTTTTCTTTAAAAATGATTTCTCTTACTTTAATTGTTTTTTCTGCTTCCCAAACTTCATCTTCCATATTTCTTACGCTTTGTGCTAAATTACCAAAAATACCTCCAGCCCCTGAAGTTCCCAGATTTCCATATTCATGGAAAAGTCGAATGGTATTGGTATTCAGCATGCGCTTCCATACTCGACTGTTATAATCCATAAAGCTTTTAGGATTATATAATTTCAAACAGCCTTCTCCTCTAACTGCTATCGCTTTAAGATTTTTTGAACCCATGACAGCACCACAGCCACCCCAACCTGAAGCCCTTGAACGATCGAACATAATACAAGCCATCGTAACTAAATTTTCCCCAGCTTGACCAATAGCCGCAACTCGAACTTTTTTGTCAGCAATCTCCTCTTTTATTAAATCTTCTGTTTCCCATACATCTTTTCCCCAAAGGTGTTCCGCTGATTTTATTTCAATCCTATTATTGTGAATAAATATATAGACTGGTTTTTCAGCTTTCCCTTGTATAACCAAGTGATCAAACCCGGCATATTTCATCTCAGGTCCGAAAAAACCACCGGCATTGGCAAAAGATATACCATGAGTAGCTACATTTTTCGTACTAATATTAATTCTCCCGGAAGAAGGGGAAAGGGTTCCGGTTAATAGCCCTGTATTAAATGTAAGAATATTTTCGGGACTTAAAGGATGGGCATTCTTTGGAACCTCTCTAAAAACAAGATAAGAACCAATGCCCCTACCCCCTACAAATTCTCTGTATCTTTCTGTGGATTCTATCTTTATTCTTTTATTAGATAAATCAATCCAGGCAATTTTTCCACCAATACTCTGCATAAAGCCACCGCATTATAAATCTAAAAATATAATCTAATTTATTTAACAAATAAAATTAAAATAAAAAAACTGCAAACAAATTGTTCTTTATAGGATAAAGGCTGAACAAGTTAACCCCCAAAAACAATATGCTCAGGTATATAAGTAACAATTTCCGGGAAAATAGTTATTAAAAAAGCAAATAAAACCATAATGATAAAAAAGGGCAATGCTGCTTTGGAAATATAACCAATATCGTCTCCGGTTAAACCCTGAATAATAAATAAATTAAAACCAACCGGTGGGGTTATCTGGGCTAATTGAATGGCAATAACCATGAAAATGCCAAACCATATTTTAGTATATCCCGCCATTAATATTAAAGGTAGAGTGATTGGTAAGGTCATAACCAGGATGGCCATACCATCCATAATACAACCCAAGAAAATAAAGAGCAAAAGAAGTAGGGAAATTAAAACGATTGGGGATAGATTCATGGCTGCAATTCTGGTAGCCAAAAGATTAGGTATTGCCAGAAAACCCATGATTTGAGAAAGAAAAACTGCCCCAATTATAATAAGTCCTATCATAGATATGGTTCTTGTAGCAGCCATCAGGGCATCTTTAATCGCAGTAAAACTTAGAGACTTTTGAAAAAAACCAATCAAGAGACTTCCAAATACTCCAACCGAAGCTGCTTCAGTAGGTGTAGCATAACCTCCATACATAGCTACCATGATTAAAACAATTAAAAAAACAATGGGTCCCAGATTAATAATACTCCTAATCTTTTCTCTAGTTGTGAAATGAGATTCTTCCTCAGGAGCAATGCCTTTATGATAAAGTGAATAAAACATAATATAGCCAATATATAAAACAGCTATGATAATTCCCGGAATAAAACCTGCGAGGAAAAGTTTTAGAACCGATTCTTCTGCAAGTGTTCCATAGATAATTAACATTGTACTTGGAGGAATTAAAAAACCAAGTGTTCCTGAGGCTGCAAGACTCCCTATAGAAATTTTACGATCATATCCTCGTTTATCTAATTCACTCAGGGTAACTTTGCCAATTGTAGCAGCTGTTGCAGCAGAAGAACCAGAGACTGCCGCAAAAAGAGTACACCCTATAACATTGGTATGCATAAGCTTGCCCGGAATCCAGGTCACCCATGGTGCCAGACCGGAAAATATTAGCTCTGAAAGTTTTGTTCTGAATAATATTTCTGCCATAAGAATAAATAGTGCCAATGCAATCATGGTAGGAGTGATAGCCGTATTCCACAAACTGAAGGCCAGATGTCTGAAATATGGCATAGCAGGGCGAAATATACTTATTGCAGCAATACCGGCACCGGTAAGCCCTAAACCAACCCAAACAGTACTCCCAAGTATAACAATTAGAAACAGCACGATAACATAAACTGCAGCCATTTTTTTCTCCTCTCAATTGATATTTTATTATCTATTTTTTACTTTTTAGATCAATGTCTGGTTTTTCATTAAAAAATAGTAACAATAGTCTCATAATCATTTGAAGTAACATAAAGCCCATGCCAATTGTAATAAATATTTGGGGAATATATAAAGGGGCTCTTAAAGCACTAAAGGATGTTTTACCCAGGAAGTATGATTCACTGGCAAGCCATAATACAGCCCGGAAAAAAACAACTGTAATAAAGATTCCTATAATTGTAGCAAAAATGTCGAGAAATCTGACAGCACGATCGCTTTTTATGATACCGGTTAAAACATTTACCCTGATATGGCCGCCAGTACGTAAAGTATAGGCAGCTGAAAGAAACCAGGACATTGCCAATAGATAAGTATTTACCTCCAACACAAAAAGGAAGCCATAGTTAAAAAATGTCCTTGCTACAATTTCTGCCAAAACAAATATAGTTATAATAGTTATAAAGATACAGCTCAAACCATTTAATTTATAAGTAATATTATCAAGAGTCTTTGACAAAGCAATTACTTTTTCTTTCATCTGGAACACCTTCTTCCCAGGCAGGTTAATAATATTCATATTAATATATATTATTAACCTGCCCATTTTGTTTCTAAACATCCTGTTTTTTAAATTCACGAAATTCTATACAATAACTTAATTTTAAGTTTTTACCATCCCATTACTGTCAAGTAATCCTCAATAACCTGTCTTGATTCGGGAACTTCATCCATATGATCTTCCCAAATTTCTTCACGGGAAACTTCTCTCATTTCTTCTAAAAGCTCCGGATTCGGATCATAAACCTCCATACCGTTTTCTATAAGTATTTCTTCTGCTTCCCAATTGTCTTCTAAGGCTATTTTGGTAAATTGTGGTTCAAGTTCTCGTGCGGTTGTTTCGATAATTTTTTGTAGTTCCGGAGAAAGTCTGTTCCAGGCATCAAGATTCACATTAACCATATCCTCTGAACTGTGCCAATTCCATTTGCTGACATAATCGGTAAATTCCCAGAACTTTCCATCTACACCAGATGCGCTGGAAGTTGCTACACCGTCGATAACACCTGTTGCTAAACTGGTAACTACTTCACCCCAGGGCATTTGAATTGGGGATGCTCCAAGCAGAGTGAATAAGTCTGAATCCTCTTTACTTACCACACGTATTTTTAAATCTTTTAAGTCTTCCAGCGAATCAATTCTCTTTTTGGTATAGACATTTCTGCTTGGCCAGGGAACCTGGTATAACATTTTTTGATTATGTTTTTCCAATATCTTATCTTCCACTGGCCTTGTAAAGAATTGTAGCATTCTTAACTCAACTACACCTGGTGCAAGAAAAGGCAAAGAAGTGATTCCAAAAAACTTTTCTTCACCCGTCTGGGCATTTTTCAAAATATCCCCGATTGGAACCAACCCATCTCTAACCACAGAAAGCATTTCTGCTCCCGTGTAGCCAAGTGCTCCGCCATAATGAATATTAATTTTTACCCGTCCGTCTGTTCTCTCATAAACTTCATCAGCAAATATCTTCAGACATTCACTCTGATAATTTGTATCTGCCCAGGCAGTTGGTAAATCCCACTCATGTTCGGGCTGTGCAGTTACTGAAAGAGAAAACAGCATTAATGTTAATAGCACTATCAGTATTGTTAATAAATTTATAAATCTTTTCATGGTTTTCCTCTCCTTTTTGAAAATTTTTTTTCTAATTAATTACTTGAGAATACAATTATTTCAATAAATTTTCACCTCCTTGTTATTGATTTTTTTGTGAAACTATTTTTTTTGAACTCTAATAAAGAATAAAGGTTTACATACTTTTTAATAAGTATGAATACATTTCAGGTCTTCTATCTCTAAAGACCGGCTGTTGTAATCTTTCTTCTAACATTACTTTTTCTTCTAAAGTAGCGGTAATAATCGTTTCCTCTTCTTCCGCTTTAGCAAGAAAATTCCCCACGGGGTCTGAAATAACACTATGACCAAAAAAATCAATATCTCCATCTAGCCCGATCCGGTTAACGGATACCACAAACATCCTGTTCTCAGCTGCCCTTGTTGCTGTAATATGTTCTAACAATTGTGGAGGATTTGAAAATGAAGGCATATTCCAAATCATACAAAGAATTTCTGCTCCTTTTAAGGCCAGGGTTCTGGTATATTCCGGGAATTGCCCATCAAAGCATATTGAAATACCTATACACCCTATATCAGTTTTAAAAGGTTCACAAATTGTTCCACCGATAAAGTAGTGTTTTTCTTCTCCCGGGATATGCATCTTGTGCTGTACTCCAACAATTTCTCCTTTGGGATCTAACAACACAGCAGCATTGTATAGTGTTCCCGGTATTTCCGGGTGTAGTTTAGCAAGCCCTACCACTACATAGACACCATATTTTTTTGCTTCTTTGCCTAGTTCATCTGTAAATCTGCCCGGTACTGTATCGGCCATCTTGGCAAATTTCCTGCCAAATACTTTATCTCTATCTTTTATATAACCACAGTTGGATAATTCTGGAAAAACAATTAGATCAGCATTTTTCTCTGCTTTTATTTTGGCAATTGCGTTTTTCATATAATTCAGATTCTCTTCTGCATTTAGCCACTTAGTAGACATTTGCACTGCCGAAACAATAACTTGATCTTTCATATACTCCTCCTTATATTAAATTATTGTAATTCTATTTCAACAATTAATTCCCTATCATTTATAATTCGTTTTTCTTAAAACTCTACCTGCTAATTGACCGGTATGCTTATTTTTGTCTATTGTTATTACACCATTTGTAATGACATAATCTATTCCTGAAGGATATTGCTGGGGTTTTGAAAAGGTAGAATTATCCTTGATAGTTTCCGGATTAAAGATAACAATATCAGCATACATTCCTTCTTTAATTAAACCACGATCCTTGATACCCAGATATCTAGCTGGCAAATAAGTCATCTTTCTGATTGCCTCTTTCCAGGTAAATAATCTTCTCTGTCTTACAAATTGACTTAAAACTCTGGGAAATGTCCCATAACTACGGGGATGAGGGAATCCCTTCGCTAGCGGGCCTGTAGCTGTAAGGGCATATCCGTCTGAACCAAACATAGTATTGGGGTGCCTGATAACCATCTGAAAATAACGGTCATCCATATTAATCAAATCTGGTATAACGACAGGAACATCTCCTTGTTCTTCAATTAATAAATCAAAAATAAAATCCAGTGGATCCTGATTTTCCGGTTTAACTTCTGCAATAGTTTTTCCTGCAAAATTTTCTTTTTTCTTTGAACTGACATTGCAAATCAAAACTTTATCCCAGCAGGTTTTCCATCCCAATTCCCGGGTATAACTCTGATATCCTGGAAAAAGTTCAGGTTCAACCATCTGCCATTTAATCTTCTTTCTTAATTTATTATCCTGTAATCTTTCAATAAGTTTTTCAACACCTCCTTCGTGAACCCAAAAAGGAAGAAACATAGCCAATCCACCTTGACCGGCTAAATAAGGGTACATATCCATAGTAATATTCATACCCTGATTTAGTTCATTATCAATCATTGCAAGTGTAAATTCTACTTTCGCCGCATTAGCATCTCCCATTCCTTTATGATGAAGTATATGCAATGGTACTTTTGAAAATTTGGCCGTTTCAATTGCTTCAATAACAGCACTCAGCAGCCTATCCCCTTGACCGCGAATATGGGTATGATAAACTCCCTTATTTTGGGCAACTAATTTGCATAATTCCGCTATTTCTTCCGGCTTGGAACTGGATCCCGGGGGCATATTTAATCCTGTACTAAATCCCCAAACTCCCGCATCAAAAGCTTCTTGTAATAGTTCTCTCATTCTTTCTACCTGCTCAAAAGAAGGTATATTGCTGTCATAGCCCATTACTGCACCCCTGATATTATTATGCCCTACCAGGGGAACTACATTAACACTGCTACCATTTTTTTTCAATTGCATTAAATACTCCGACATTGTTATCCAGGTTGCTTTAACGCAATCTGACAGGATAGATTTTGTAGGAGTATATTTTCCTCCAAGCGGTGCAGCAGATAATCCACAATTACCAATAACTTCAGTTGTGACACCTTGTCTTATCTTGCTCTCTGCTTTTGGATTTGCCAATAAATAGATATCTGAGTGAGTATGTATATCAATAAATCCTGGTGAAATCACTAAATCAGTAGCATCAATTATCTTTTGAGCTTCGGATGTTTCAACTTTTCCTATCTTGACAATTTGATCTCCCTTGATAGCTATATCTTTTGTATTCCATGGTTTATATAAATCTGAATGGTCTGTTACATCAACTACGTTACCATTTTTGATAATTAAATCATACTTCATGCAAATAAACCCTCCCCAAGAAAAATTATGGTTAATTTCTTACTACACATAACTATTCTTTTTTATAACTCCTTTCTTAATTCTCTTTTTCGAAAAAAGCATAATTTACATACTTAACCGTTAAGGTATCTTATTAATTTAGATTATCGATCTACTTTTTTCATCTTCCTCAAGGCTTCTTAAAATACTTTTAATATGTTTTTGAGATGCTTTATTAGCTGCTAGAGGGTTCCCTTTTTTTACTTTTAGAGCAATATTCTTGTGTTCTGCTAAAGATTTAGACATTCGATAAGCAAGCTTCAAAGTGCGTAGTCTAAATTTATGGGATTGCAGAATTAGATGGTTGTATACCTCTACAAGTTTGTGATTGCCTGTTATATTTAACAATAGATCATGGAATTTAATATCAAGATCATTATAAACTAGTCTGTTATCATTTTTAACTGATTTTTCCATATTACTTATAATACCCATCATGGTAGTAACTTCCTTTTCAGTAATCTTTGTTGCAGCAATTTCAGCAATCAATCCATCCAAGGTTGCTCTAATCTGTAATATTTCCTGATAATCATCTATGCTTATTTCATTTATAATTATCCCCTTGTTAGGGATTAGCTCAACTAAACCTTCACTAGCTAATTGATTAATAGCTTCTCTAATAGGTGTTTTGCTAATTCCCATATATTGTGCAATTTCATTTAATGTTAATTTGGCATTAGATTTTATATCTCCACGAACAATGGCTTCTTTAAGAGCTCGATAAGCTTTTTTGCTTAACAGCTCATAATTATTTAGTTTCAGAGATTTTTTCATCTTATTTACAACTTTCTAAAATTTAATTATCAAAAAGAGAAAAATAAAATATGGATATTAAATATATGATATAATATATATCGTATACAATTATATCTGATATTATATAATTTTATAAAAGTATTTTTCAAGTTTTTTAGAAAAAAATAACCAATTTTTTAAACTTGAAAAAAATGGGAGGAAAGTAAAATGAAAGAAAAAATTATTGGTATTCTTGGCGGTATGGGACCTGAAGCAACTATTGATCTTTTCAAGAAGGTTCTTAAGCTATCCCCTGCAAAGCAAGATCAGGATCATTTTAGAATTATAATTGACAACAATCCCAAAATCCCTGATAGAACCAAAGCAATTTTGCATGAAGGAGAAAATCCTCTTCCCGAATTAATAAGTACAGCCAAAAATCTTGTAAGAGCCGGGGCTGATTTTATTATAATGCCCTGTAATACGGCTCATTATTTTTATAATGAAATTCAAAAAGAAATTAGTATTCCCATCATAGATATGATTAAGGAAACGGCAATTTATATTAACCAATCATATCCTGAAATAGAAAAGATAGGCCTTTTCGCTACCAAAGGGACTTATAAAACCAAACTCTATCAATCTTCTCTGGAAGAAATGAAAATAGAAACTTTGATCCCAACAGAAGCTGAACAAAATCAAATTATGGAAATTATTTACCAAGTAAAAGCAGGACATGATCTAGATATTCTGAAAAAGAAAATTATTGAGATTGCCAAAACCCAGATAAAAAGAGGGGGCCAAGGCGTTATTACCGGTTGTACAGAACTACCCCTGGTATTAAAAAACGGAGATATTGAAATCCCTGTTATCGATCCTACTTTAGTATTAGCGAAAAAAGCAATTGAAGAAGCAAACAAACAATCTTAGTCTTTAAAGCCTTTTAAACCAGTTTATGAACTTTACCAGATTTTCTACCATGTTCTCATGATATTTTTTACCCTTTTCCGGTGAAGCAAGGTTTGATGCAGTAAAATGCCCCTGTGGTGCAAATTCTTTTTGTTCTTTGCTGTTCCAAAAAAGTTCGACTGTCATGTTAAAACCATTTCCAGCCAATGAATGCATGATATCCTTAACCACTGCAACAATAGCTTGAGATCTTAAGGAATCAACAACTTCTTGCCAGGTTAATTCATTTAACCATACAGATTTTGACATTCCTTCCTCCTCTATATTTATAGATGTTATAGATATTATCTATTTATAAAAGTATTATAGCAAAAAAATACCTTATTTGTTTTCCTACTTGCAATTTCTTCCCTCTTATTGTTATATAAATGTAAAGGTAGGTAAAAGAACTTTTGTTAAAATAAGTATTTCACGCCAATATACATTTGGAGAAAAGATGAATCAGAAAATATCTGCAGATATGCTTTATAATTATACTAAATGTCCCCATCGCTTGTATTTAGATCTTTTTGAGGATCCTAACAAAAGGGATACAGAAACAGCTTTCCTGAAATTACTCTGGGAAAGAGGGATCGATTTTGAAAAACAGGTTATCTCTGAGATGAAAAAACCTTTTCTTGATTTAAGCGATTTTAAAGGATTGGAAAAGGAATATAAAACCAGAGAAGCGCTTCACAAGGGTGTTAATTTAATCTACAACGGACGAATTAGTATCAATAACCTGGTAGGGGAACCTGATTTAATATTAAGAAAAAATGAAGATTATATTGCCGGAGACATCAAAAGCGGTTCCGGCTTGGAAGGTGAAAATGATCTATCAGAAGGAAAACTAAAAGTTCACTATGCTAACCAACTGGGATTATATACTGATATTTTAGAAAAATTAAGCTATTCCAGATTAAAAACCCCGTTTATACATGATATCCATGGTAGAAACATTACCTATGATTTGGAGCAACCGAAAGGAAAGCGTGACAAAGAAACCTGGTGGGAAGCCTACCAATCCACCTTATTAAATGTTGGAAAAATATTAGAACAACAATTGATAACTACACCCGCCCATTGCAGTGCATGCAAATTATGTCACTGGAGATCTTACTGTTTGAGAAATCTTATTTTGACGAAAGATTTGACCCTTATCCCGGAACTGGGGAGAAAAAAAAGAGATATTTTAAATCAACAAGTAAAGAAATTTACCGATTTTGCACAAAGACCATTACAAAAATTTATTATCGGCAAAAAAACTATTTTCTCTGGAATAAGCCCTGAGACTTTGAAAAAATACCATGCTCGAGCTAGGTTATTAGCTAAAATTGATAGTCATGCCTATGCCAAAAGAAAGATAGAATTACCACAAACTGATACCGAGTTATTTTTTGATGTGGAAACCGATCCGATGCATGATTTTTGTTACCTGCATGGCTTTATAGAACGCCATCATAGAAATAAGGACAAAGAAAAATATATTTCTTTTTTTGCGAATAATGCCACTAAAAAAGAAGAAGAAAGAATTTTTATTGATGCATGGCATTATATTAAACAGCATTTTCCTTGTGCTGTCTATTATTATTCTCCTTACGAGAAGACAATATGGAAAAAATTATGCCTGAAATATTCAGAATTGATTAATTTACCTGAATTGAAAGCATTTTTTAAGTCTCCTTTTGTTGTTGACCTGTACAGTGATATTATCAGAAAGCATACCGAGTGGCCTACTTATAGTTACTCAATAAAAGACCTGGCTAAATACCTGGGTTTTCGATGGCGAGATGAAAGCCCGTCCGGTGCGGAATCTATTGAATGGTATCATCGCTGGCTGGAAAAAGAAAAATTAGAAATCAAGGAACGTATTTTACAGTATAATGAAGATGACTGTATTGCCATGAGAGTACTATTAGAAGGCATTAAAAATCTGCCGGTTAAGAAAAACTAATATACAAGTGAAAGAAATTAATGTTATTCTTCGTACTATATGTATAGATACTGTATAAAAATAGTACAAGCTATATCACTAATCCGAAAATCATAAGAAAAGGAAAGCATACAAGATAGTATTAAAAAATATTTTATAGATAACATGGATACAAAAAATACCCTAGTGGAAATAATTTTAAAATGATCTTTTAAAGATAAAAGAAAGAATTTCATGATAACAATTTCCGAGTGTGAGCAAAAAAATGATCTACAGTTGGTTGTCCTTAGTCTGGATAATCAGGAATATTATTACTGCCTGATGAAGAGATACGAGATTCCGCTAATGAATTATGTTCGAAAATTATCTGGGATGAATCAATCTGATGTTGAAGATGTTTTACAAGACATCTTCATGCTTGCCTATCAAAACTTAAATGACTATGATCGGCAATTTAAATTTTCCAGCTGGATTTATCGTATCGCCCATAACCAAACAGTCAGTATGCTCCGTAAAAAAACAAAAAATTATCGGAATATTTCCTGGGATGAACACGACCTGGACCAAATTGTGCAATCTGATTTTGATATGGAGAAAAAAATATTCCAGAATCTAGACTACCAAAACTTGCTTCATATCATTGATTTGTTGCCTTTAAAATATAAGGAAGTTTTGTTACTAAAATTTGTTGAAGGGAAAGATTACCAGGAAATCAGTGATATTCTCAGGAAACCAATAGGTACCATTGGCACTCTGATTAATCGGGCGAAAAAGAAATTAATTCAGAAAATTGAAAAAAACAAAAGCAGGTAAAAAGTTATGACTGATATCAGCAAAAAAACATTAGAAAAAATTAAAAAAGAACAACTACATCCTAAACCTCGTTGGTATTTCTTAACTCGTAATTATTTTTTCTGGTTTATGTTTGTCCTTACCACACTATTGGGCGGAATCGCCTTTGGCATGATCTTGCTTATTACCGGTAATCTGGATTGGGATGTATATCAATACCTTGGTATTAGCTTACCTGAAGCACTAGTTGTTCATTTGCCTTATCTTTGGATTGCCTTATTGATAATTTTTATATTTGTTACTTATTATAATTTCATTCACACTCGAAAAGGCTATCGTTATCGTTTCATTTTTATCTTTTTTATCAGTTTATTGCTAAGTGCCGCTTTAGGTTTTGGTTTTTACCAGTATGGCTGGACAGAAACAGTGGAAAGACAGCTAAGAATTAGATTCCCCGGATATCAGAGAATGGTCTATACCAGCGAAAATCAATGGACACAACCGAAAAAAGGGCTGCTTAGCGGAACAATAATAGAAATTGACTCAGAAAATAATTTGTTGCTGCTGACAGATTATCGGGATAGAGAATGGTCTATCGACATTAGTCAGGCCAGAATAAGAGGTAATATTCCTTTAACCGAGGGTCTGGAAATCAAAATCATCGGCCAACAATTATCCGAAGACCTCTTTGAAGCTATCGAAATCAGAGCTCCCCGCGCATACCACCAGGGGAAAGGCAGAAAATGAAAAAATCATTGTTTTCTACTCCATAAACATATTTGTTTCTCTATGTCTAATCTGTGAAATTTTCATTCTATTGAGATTTACCACGACAAAGTATAGGGAGTTCTAGAAAAACTTTTCCTTTTCTTACTATATACATCTTGTCATATAAATTACAGGTAGGACAAATATGATTTGGAATAATCTCCACTTTGTCTCCGAGGGACAATGTCTTATTAGCCTTCCTATCATTAATCAAACCATGTTCATCAAAAAGTCTGTTTATCCGTAAGTCCGTAAAGTTTTTAACCATGCCATATCCAGGAGTATAACAGATACCATGACTGCGAGTAAAATATGTTAATGCTTTTGTTCCTGCATCAAGCACAACTCTTTCAGTGGTAGGCTTACTTATAACAGTAGCCAAAATAGTTGCTGCACAATAGCGGTAGTTTTGTATAGCATGCCCCTGGGCAGCATCCATTAAAATATAAGTTCCGGGTCTTATTTCAGTAACACCGGGCAATATCTTACCAATTAATATCGAAGGGGTAGCACCAATGCTTATAACTTCGACTTCGATACCTGCATCCCTTATAAGCTTAGCAGCATAGAGTGTATCTTCCTGGCTTTGCCTAAACATCTCCGCACATTCTACTCGTGTCGATGCATTATAAGTATGCCCCTCATGGGAAAAAATTCCTTTAAGCCTTACATTTGATGTACTTTCTATAAACCTTGCCAATTGTACCAGCTTTTTCCCTGGAACAATACCAGATCGCTCCTCCCCCACTTCAACTTCAATAAAAACTTGGATAGATTCCATTTCATTTTTGAAAGCTTCTGAAAGAGCTAACACCTGTTGCTTATTATCCACCCCCACACTTATTTTTACCCTTTTTGCCAGTTTTTTTAATCGTTCAATCTTCTGTTTGCCAAATATTTCATTAGCTATAAATATGTCACCAAGACCGTTTTCGGCCATTATCTCAGCCTCTCCTATTTTGGCAACGGTAATTCCTTTTGCGCCCGCTTCTATTTGCATCAATGCGAGAGCCGGTGTTCTGTGTGTTTTTGTGTGAGGTCTCAAGTTAACGTTAGCTTCCCTGGCCTTTTCTTGCATTTTTTTGATATTTCTTTGCATAATATCATAATCAACTATCAACGCAGGGGTATCTATATTAAAAATACTACTCATACTGAATTACCTCAACCTCTATAACTCAATCTTCTTTAACTATAGCAGCAATCGCTTCAATCTCTACAAGGAAGCCAAAGTGCAATTTTTTAGTTGGCACTATTGCTCTAGCAGGTTTATGTTTACCAAAAAAATCTGCGTAGGATTTGTTTACACGCCCCCATAGATCAATATCAGCAACATAAACAGTAGTTTTTAAGACATTTTCCTTGCAAGTACCCGCGGCTTCTAGTATTGCAGCTACATTGGAAAGTGCCCTTTGTGTTTGTTCTTCTACTGTCCCTAAGTTTTTGTTATCAGCCTGCAATCCCGTAGGCAGTTGTCCCGAGATATATACGATATTATCATGTATTATTGCTTGGGAATAGTGACCACCAGGTTTTGGTGCATTAGATGTCAGTACTTCCTTCATAACAATTCTAACCTCCATTCATATGTATATAACTCAAATTATTATTACCCTTAAAGAATTTTATGTATTCTCTTCTTCCAATTTTTCAAGAACAATCAAAAATAAGTTGATAATTATTTAATCTTATACTTTTGCATTTCAAAGATATACTGTGGCCAAATATCTTGGCTATTCCTCTTTTTTGCTGACCAGCTCTTTCACCTTATTTTTAGCTTTCTGCATGTTTTCTTCCAGTTCATTGGCATTAACACTGCTGGGTACAATCTTGGACTGACTAAAATCAATTTTTACTTTTTTGATTCCCAAACTTTTTGTTAAAGTTTGTAATGTTTGTCGTGCTGAATTTTCAACTTCAGACTGAATTTTGTTCACCACACCTTCTGCCAATTGAGCTGCTTGGTTTTTGGCTTCTT
>CAZPII010000016.1:0-18505 GCA_964586485.1 uncultured Atribacterota bacterium
GAAAATTGATGCTTACCATAAAAGATGAATTATTGGAATTAAAGAAAAAATATGCTGATAACAGGCTTACCCAGATTGTCAAAGAAGAAAAAGAGTTGGAAGTGGAAGATTTTATAGCTGAAGAAGATATAGTAATTACCTATACCAAAGACGGATATTTAAAGCGTTTGCCTCTAAATACTTATCGAAAACAGAGAAGAGGTGGCCGTGGTATTATTGGGATGGGTGTAAAAAAAGAGGATTTAGTAGATAATCTTTATATTACTACCAATTTACACGATATTCTATTCTTTTCTAACAAAGGCACAGTATATCGGCGTAAGGCTTATCAGATTCCGGAAGGTGGTAGAACTTCAAGAGGCATTGCCGTAGTTAATTTATTGGGAACCCAAAAAAATGAACGTATTACAACAGTTATTCCTATTCGAGCAGAAGAATTTAATAAATCTCGGGAGGAGAATGAATGGTTTCTTTATATGGCAACCAAGCATGGAAAGGTTAAAAAAACACCATTAAGCGCTTTTTGCAACTTAAAAAACAAAGAGATTATAGCTATTTCTTTAAATCAGGGTGATGAGTTAATCAGAGCAAGGCTGGCAAGTGGAAAAGCTAATGTTATATTAAGTACCAGAAAAGGGAAATCGACTTTCTTTTCCGGAGAAAACATCAGATCTATGGGCAGAACAGCAATGGGTTGCCGTGGAATGATATTAGCAAAAGATGATTATCTAATTGATATCAGTCTGGTTAATCCTGATTCTAAAGAAGATTTGCTTTTGATTACCGAAAATGGTGCTGGCAAGAGGACACCAATTAAATCTTATCGATTATCCAAGGGAAGGGGATGCAAAGGGGTTAAATCTATACGTTTGAGTGAAGAACGCGGAGAGGTTATATCTGTTAAAGTAGTCAGTGAAAGAGATGAGTTGGTTGTTATCAGCCAGAAGGGTATTATTATTCGTGTTCCGGTAATGGAGATCAGTCGGACCGGAAGAAATTCCATGGGTGTAAGGGTAATGAACCTGGACAAGGATGACAAAGTAGCCAGTGTCGCTACTGTTCCCCAGTCTCAGGTTATTGATTAATCTTTATGGTAATTTTATGTAATATTCCATAACAAAAGTAAGTTGAGCCTGAAATGAGCCCCGTAAAACGCATGCTTTGTGCAAATAACAAAATTTATCATAGTTTTATGATAATAAACCCTCTCTTTTAAAATTCTAGGATATTTTGTAGGTATCTTTTGTTTATTTTTTATTTCCCCCTACCCCCTACATATTGTCTTATCAATAGATCTTTAATCTGTTAATTGTTAAATTTCTTCTTTAACTTAACTGTAAACTAAAATTTCTCACCTTTAGTTTTAGATGATAGCTTTAGTTGTTCACTTTTAATTTTTAATTCATAAAAATTAAAAAAAAGTTGATTTTTTGAATTCAAGTTGTATAATAAAAATAATTGGTACACCCAATTATCCATTCAACCAAAATACAATTGGAGAAAAATAGAAAATATTGTTCAAGACTATTTCTCCTGTCCGCTTATACGAAAGTGTGACAGAACAAATTATAGATTTGATTAAAAATAAAGAGCTAAAGCCAGGAGACAAACTTCCTCCAGAAAGAGAGCTTGCTGAGAAACTTTCTATTAGTAGAGGATCTTTGAGGGAAGCTTTTCGAGTTTTAGAATCAAGAGGATTAATTGAAAGTAATCCTGGTGGAGGAAGATTTATAAGAGAGACAAGCAAAGAAGATATTTTTAATACCAGAAATATAATATTTACTTTAGAAAAGTCTTCAATTTTGGAACTTTTAGAAGCCAGGGAAACATTTGAGATAAAAACTGTTGAGCTATCTATTCGGAGAGGAACTAAAAAAGATATAGAGAAAATTGAAGAAGCTTTTAATAATTTAAATATAAAAAAATTATTGAAAAAAAGAGAAAAAGATAATGAAATTATAATAACACTGGATACCGAATTTCATTTGGCTATAGCTAGGGCATCTCATAATTTTGTTTTTGTAAATATAATTAAATTTCATCATGATTTGTTAAAAA
The DNA here is from genome assembly GCA_964586485.1 of uncultured Atribacterota bacterium. Taxonomy (GTDB): domain Bacteria; phylum Atribacterota; class Phoenicimicrobiia; order Phoenicimicrobiales; family Stramentimicrobiaceae; genus CAYWJZ01. Next base: position 2,059 of record CAZPII010000016.1, read on the forward strand.
ATACACGTAAAAATGCATGGCAAATACCAGGAAGACTTACAAAACAGAAAGAAGAACACAGGGAGATTTTTCAAGGAATCAAAGAACGTGATATTAAAAAAGCAACTGAAGCAATGCTAATTCATTTAAATAACATTAAAAAAGCCATACAGAAAATATAAAAAAACTATTCAAAAGAGAATATATAAAAAATTAAATAGATTAATCAAAGATAAATTTGTTTTAAATTTTAATGAAAGGACTATTTATTTTGGTTTCAAAAAAGAAGATAAATATTGGCTTCATCGGTTTTGGAGAAGCCGCGTTTGAAATGAGTATGGGTTTTAAATCAGAAGGGCTACATGTTAATTTCTATGATGTTTTACAAGACCATCCAAAATATATTGATACTTTCAGAGAAAAGGCCATAAAATCCGAAGCAAAAATAATGACAAACACAAAGCGTTTGGCCATCCAATCTGACATAATTGTTTCCGCTGTAACTTCTGATACTTGTATTGAGGCTGTAAATTCTATTAAACCTTATTTAACTGAAAATCATTATTATTTAGATATAAATTCTGTTTCTCCGATAAACAAGAAAAAAATATTTGAAAGAGTTAGAAGTAAAAATTCAAAATTTATTGAAGCAGCAGTTTTAGGTACAATCCCTGGTAAACAACACAAAGTTCCTATGTTAATATGTGGAAATTCCGCAAAAGATTTTTTCGAACTCATGACACCTTATAATATGGATTTAACCATAATCGAAGGAGAAATTGGGACAGCTACAACAATAAAGATGCTTCGGAGTGTTTTTATGAAAGGTATGGCAGCTTTATTCATTGAAACACTTGTTGCGGCTTATAAAGAAAATGTTCTTGATTTAGTTTACAGTAGCATCAAAGAAACATTCGAAAATAAAAGTTTTGATAGATTAACAAAAAGGCTAATATGCGGGACGGTAATTCACGCAAGACGACGCAAACATGAGATGGATGAAGTGATTGACACACTGAAGACAACAGGCAATAAATATCAAATGTCAGAAGGAACGAGAGAAGTTCTAGACTGGATAGATTCATTGGACCTTAGAGCTTATTTTGGGGGCGAGATACCCCTTCAGTATATTGAAGCATTAGAGGCAATTTCTAAAAAGAAAAATTAGCAAAGGTTTTTAAATTTTTTAATCAATCATTTTTAAAATTAAAATATAGCAATATAAAAAATTTTGTTTTTCTTATGACAGCATAATTGCAAAATAAAATTTAATGAGGTTTTAATATAGAATAATTGGACAAAAAGTTGTTTAACGCAGAAAAACAATACTAATTAATAAAAGTAATTTAAATAAAGGAGCTGAACAATAATGAATATCGGGTTTAGGATTTTTACTGATTTTATTAGACCAAATCCAAAGACAGTATATCAATTCAAGCAGTTTTGTACTGCCAATATTGCAGATAATATGAATAGGTGTTTTTGTCTGGATTCTTCAATCAAAAAAATAAATAGTAAGCCATTAAAAATGGTGGGGACAGCCTTTACCATCAAGACAAAAGTTGTTGATAATTTAATGGTGCACAAGGCCTTGGATCTAGCCAAACCGGGAGATATCCTGGTCATTGATGCTGAAGGTGATACCCAGCATGCTATTATAGGTGAGATTATGGTCCGAGAAGCCATAGCATGTAAACTTGCTGGTTTTCTAATAAATGGTGCAATACGAGATAGTGCAGAGTTAAGAGAGTTGGATTTCCCTGTCTTTGCCAAAGGTGTAACCCCTAGGGGTCCTTTCAAAGATGGACCTGGAGAAATAAATGTTCCCATATCCTGTGGAGGTGTAGTTATTAACCCTGGTGATATCATTGTAGGTGATAATGATGGAGTTGTTATAGTACCTTCCCAATATGCCCAAGAAATCAGTGAAAAAACCCGGATAAAAGCTGACAAAGAACAAAAAACTATTGAAGATATTATTCAAAAAGGTTCCGCAAGAGACAAATCCTGGGTAGACAAGGTCCTTACTGAAAGAGGATGCGAGATTGTTAAAGAAAAATATAAAAAATAGAAGGAAGAATATCATTTAAATTAATTAACTATCAACGTATACTATTTTCTGTTAACTCTTTCTGTAAATGTTTTTTAATGAATTTGTTCTTTAATAATATTAATTTGTTGATTCCGTGAACTTATTAATTAAGTCGCAATTTTTGGGTTTCAACTGATGTGTTAGCTGCTTTTCAAAATTCAAGCACAAAGACGTCTTATTATTTTAAAATAACCATAAATTCATAATTTTAACTACAGCAAACATCTAGGAAATAGATTTGGAGGATATTTAAATGAGCTTTTATAAAATCAATACACCTGTAAAAGAAGAAATGATTACCAAGCTAAAAATTGGAGATATATTAGAAATATCTGGGATTATTTATGCAGGCAGAGACGCAGTTCTTCCAAAAATTGTTCAACTTGCTAGAGAAGACAAACTTGCAGAAAAAGGAATCGAATTAAAAGGTATGGCAATTATTCACACAGCCGTCAGTCCTGCCGGAATTGGCCCCACCTCAAGCAACAAAATAGAGATCGAAGGTACCATGGAGGATTTATCTATAATCGGAATAAAAATTCATATTGGAAAAGGTGCATTAAAGCCAGAAACTGTTAAAATACTAAAAGAAAATAACTCGATTTTTGTAGTAACTCCCCCAGTTTCCGCACTATTAACTAAAAAAGTTATTTCACAAAATGTTATTGCTTTTAAGGAAGAGGGAATGGAAGCATTTCACAAGTTAGTAGTAAAAGACATTCCTGCAATAGTAGCTATATCAAATGGTGAGTCAATATTTGATTAAAAAGGAGAAAAAGCATGCCTATAAAAATTAATGACATAAGAAAAGCGGCAAGCGAAGCACTGATTAAAGCTAGTACAACTTTTAGGCCAGATCAAGTAAAGGCTTATGAAAATGCCATTTTAAAAGAAACCAACCCGAATGCCAAATGGGTTCTCGAAACTATATTGGAAAACTCCCAAGTTAGTTTAAGGGATCGTGTTCCACTTTGTGATGACACAGGTATTCCGCATCCATTTATAGAAATTGGAAAAAATGTTGAAATTGATGGTAATTTACACGATATATTAATAGCCATCAATAAAGGCATAGAGTATGGGCTTCGAGAGTTGCCAGCTAGGCCAATGGCCGTCAAAGGCAATTCCCTTGAAAGATTAGCTCAATCCAAGGGATTATATGATGATCCAGGCAGTTTGTTACCAGCACCCTTAAGCATTAGAACTATTCCTGGAGATGAACTTTGTTTAACTATTTTAATGCTTGGTGGAGGTCCTGAGCTAAGGGCAAAGACATTTCGAGTATTTCATAAACATAAAAAAATGACTCTATTGGAAACTGCTGCTGAATGGGCAACAGAATTGGCCGGAGCCCTTGGTTGCACTCCTTGTGTTACTACTATTGGGATTGGACGAACTCATTTCGAAGCCACATCCTTAATGTTAGAGGCAATGAAAGAAGGAAGTTTCGATTCTCAATCAGACCTAGATAAATTTATTACTAAAAAAGTAAACGAAAGTAAAACAGGCCCCCTTGGGATGGGAGGAGAAAATACTGCTTTAGGTTCTTTTGTTAAAATAGGACCACAAAGAGGAAGTGGTTGGAGGATATTATCTTTAAGAATGGGTTGTTGTTTTGATCCAAGAAAAGCTACTATAAAAATTAAATAATTTAGAACCACATTTACCAAATAAAATATATTTAAAGGAGTAAAAATGATTACAGTTTCAGAAATAATCAATAATATTGAAACCTCTGCGACTCTTGAAATCAGGTCCAGGATTTATGAGTTAAAGAAAGAAGGATTAGAAATAATAAGCTTCGCTTCAGGTGAACCTGATTTTGATACGCCAGTAAATATAAAAAATACTGCTAAAGTGGCAATAGATGAAGGATTTACCAAATATACTTTAGTTGAGGGAGTTATTAAGTTAAGAGAGGCTATATGTGATAAATTCAAAAAGGACAACGAATTGGAGTACAATATAGATGAAGTAATAGTTTCAAATGGTTCAAAACAGGCACTTTATAACAGCTTACGTGCAATTTGTAATGAGAGAGATGAGGTTATAGTTCCTACTCCGTGCTGGGTAACATATCCTGAGCAAATTAAGTTAGCTGGTGCAAAGCCTATATTTATTGCAACTGATGAAAAAAATAACTTCAAATTGACTCCCGAAGAATTAAGAAAATTTGTCACCCAAAAAACTAAGGGGATAATAATCAATAATCCGAATAATCCTACAGGGGCAGTTTATAGCAAGAGAGAATTAAATAATATAGCAGAATTTGCTATAAACAATTCTTTGTGGATTATAGTTGATGAAATATATGAAAAAATTATTTATGATAAACAAAATCATGTTAGCTTAGCATCATTAAGTCAGGAAATTAAAAATAAAGCCATTATAATTAATGGTTTATCAAAAAGTCATGCAATGACTGGTTGGAGAGTTGGTTACGCAGCTGGACCAGCAAATGTAATCAAGGCCATGAAGAAATTGCAAGGACACTCAACCGCAAGCATAAATTCAATATCCCAGAAAGCAGCGATAGAAGCACTAACTGGTCCCCAGGATTTTATACAAATAATGATAAAAGAATATGAAAAAAGAAGAAATAAAATAATCAAAATTTTAAATGATTTATCAGGGGTTAAATGCAAAAAACCAGAAGGTGCTTTTTATGTTTTTCCTGATGTAAGATGTTTGTATGGGACTAATGCAGAAGGATTTAAAATAGAAAATGAGATTGACTTAGCAAAATATTTATTAGAAGAAGCCCATATTGCAGTGGTTCCTGGGTCAAGTTTCCATTACCCTGGTTATATACGTTTATCGTATGCTACATCAATGAAAAATATCGAAAAAGGGATGGAGCAAATGGTCAAAGCTATAAAAAAATTAAAAAAGTAGGAATATAAAACCAATTCAGTAAATAATTAATAAAAGGAATAAATTTCATGAGAAAATTAACAGGAATTCACAGGTATATAGTTAGTTTAGTAGGCTTTTCTGCCTCAGCTTACCACTTATATACAGGTACTTTCGGTGTGTTTACTCCACGCTTACAAAGATCAATTCATTTTATTTTTTTGTTGCCTTTAGCTTTTTTATTATATCCTGCAGGTAAAAAATCACCACAAGACAGGCCAAGTGTTATTGATTATTGTTTATCATTTTTAGTTTTTTTACCAAATATTTACATTGTAATAATGAACCCAATATTAGAAAAGCGATGGGAATTTGTTTCAGAAGTTTTACCAATTCAAATTATTTTAGGAACAATTTTTATTGTTATAGTTTTTGAAATGATCCGAAGAGTAGTAACACCTGCATTAGCAGCAGTTGTAGGTATATTGCTTTTTTATTTATTTGTTGGTGAAAATATACCAGCTGAAAGCATATTGTCTTTCAGGGGTTTTTCTTTTGCTCAAAATATTGAATTACTCTATTTGATTAAAGACGAAGGTATTTATGGAATGATGGCGGGTATTTCTGCAACATACATAGCTATATTTATAATTTTTGGTGCTTTTTTAACCAAAACAGGAATAACTAAGTTTTTCTCTGATTTTGCTCGAGCATTTGCTGGGGGTGCGAGGGGAGGCCCAGCTAAAATTGCTGTAATTAGTAGTGCTTTGTTTGGAACGGTTAGTGGTGTATCAGTAGCTAATGTTTTTGCTACAGGAAGCTTCACTATTCCTTTAATGAAAAAGGCTGGATATAATAGAGAGTTTGCAGGTGCAGTAGAGGCAGTTTCATCAACTGGCGGTCAGTATTTACCACCTGTCATGGGAGCAGCAGCATTTCTGATAGCGGAAACTCTTTCAATCCCATATATTATGGTTGTTGGTGCAGCTGCAATTAGCGGGATACTATTTTATATTTCTATTTTTATAAATGTAGACATTGTATCCATAAAGAATCACTTAATAGGAGAAAAAAAAGAAAATCTTCCTAAAAAAAAGGATATATTTAGAAAGATTTATCTAATTTTCCCACTATTGCTCTTATTCTATCTTTTAATTAAAGGATATTCTCCAATTTATGCAGGAGTATATTGCATTTATTTTGCCATTTTAATAGCAATTATTAATCCCAAAACAAGGAATAAATTTTTGGGCAAAGGTTTTATTGATTCTATGATTGATGCTGGCAAAAATACAGTTATGTTAGCTGTTCTTGCAACAGGTGCTGGAATAATTATTGCTATAATTACTCACACAGGATTAGGTTTAAAATTTGCAAAGTTAATTATTGGTATTTCTGGAGGAGAGCTTATATTCGCTATGTTTATTATAGCTCTTGGAGCCATTTTACTAGGAACAGGTGCACCAGCAACTGCGGCTTATATTTTGAGTGTTATTCTTGGAGGACGAGCATTAATTGAAATGGGAGTTTTGCCTATAGGCGCACATCTTTTTTGTTATTATTTTGCCATTATTGCTACGATTACTCCTCCAGTTGCTATGACTGCTTATGCGGCTGCTAGCATTGCACAAGGAGATCAGATGAGAACAGGAATTGAAGCGTTTAAGTTAGGTATTTCTGGCTTTATTATTCCGTTCATGTTTATTCTCTATCCTGGCTTGTTATTAGAAGGGACAGCAAGTGAAGGCGTATTTTCTATAATAACTGCTCTATTTGTGCTTTATTTAGTTTGTTCAACTACTCGAGGTTATTTTTATGATCAATACCTAAATAATATTGGCAGGCTCTCTTTAATACCTATGATACTTTTAGTGCTATCTTACAACAATATACATAAAATTATCGGAGTTATATTATTTATTATCTTTTTAATAGGTAGGAAAACACTATTTTCAATGACAGCAAAATCAACAAAAAAAATTGATAATCAATAAAGTTATGAAAAAAATGTTTTATGAGAACTAAATTGTAAATCTACATATATTGGAGGTTTCAAACACTGTTCTCTTAAAAATATTATATTCTCGTGAAAGACACAAAAAAATAGCAAATATTAGAGGAGGTGATCGATGAAATAATATTTTTTTATCTTTAGCATTATAATAATTATTTTAAAAGGAGATGTATTATGAACATAAAACGAATTATTTTTAGTAGTTTGTTAGTATTGACACTATTTTTACTGTTTACCGTAAGTGTTTTTTCTGCAGAAAAAGTAAACATAAGACTAGCTGGTGGTGGTGTTGGAGGTCAATGGTATGCAAATTGTGTGGTTTTTTCTGAGATTGTAGCATCTGTTGATCCTACTATTCAAATTGATGTAGTTCCAGGTTCGGGAGTTGCTAATTCTGCTAGGGTTGGAGCAGGAGAAGTTGAAATGGCTTTAAGTTATCCCATAGTTATAAATGCAGCAATGAAAGGATTGGAGCCTTTTGAGGAAGCTTATCCTGATATCCGGGGAGGATTTACGACAATCTCAACAGGTTTTCTACAATTTGCTGTAATTGCTGATACTGGGTTAGAAACAGTAGATCAAATAATTGAAGAACAATACCCAATTGATTTGCTTGTTGAGAGAGCAGGGACTAATGATGACTTAGGAGCCAAAAGAATATTAGAATTCTATGGAATTGATTATAATACTATTAAAGAATGGGGTGGATCAGTTAGACATGTAGGTTATGGTGATCAGATTAATATGATAAAAGATGGTCATGGTAATGCAGTGTTACAAAGTATGGGTTTACCATCTCCATCAATTCTTGAAATGGTTACTTCGAGAGATTTGAGAGTATTAGAATTTTCTGATGAACTCTTAGAGCATATGAAAGAGAAATATGCTTATTCTATCGATATTATACCAGAAGGCACATATGGCGGGGGTGTAGTTACAAAAGATCTCAAATCTCCCGCTAGTTCTGTAACATTAATATTCCATAAAGATGTACCAGAAGATGTAGCTTATAGAATAACTAAGATTATTAATGAAAATGCAGAAAAAGTTAGAAATATCCACCCTTCAACAAGAGTATTTACACCTGAAAAGGCATATTTGGATTTAGGAGCCCCCTTACATCCTGGTGCAAAAAAATATTACCAAGAAGCGGGATATATAGAATAGATTTGCAATTAATACCAAGCAAAGTATAGACGAAATAACCCTTTGGCCGTACTCATAATCAAGCGAGTGTTTGCTTTGTAATTATTTAGTACGGCCAAACATTAATTAACTAGATATTTTTATATTACAAGTATATAATAATTAAAAAAATGAAAAAAAATAATTGTGATTATGATCATACCGCCTAAATACAGTGTCTCTGATGTCATAGGGCAGATAAAAGTACAATCAGCCAGCAGACTCAGGAAAAAGTTTTCCAGGCTGTCAAATGTATACTGGAAATAGAATATCCTCTGGTCACCGGGTTACTTTGTCTCAACTGTGGGCATTGATGAGAAAAGAATCATCAAGTATGTTCAATTTCAATAGAGCCAGGATTTAGGTCAAGCGAAGCTTGAATGGTTTTAAAAAAGGTACTTATAAGAAAATCTTAACATAGAAGAAACAAAATTTTCTTTGCTATATTCTTTTGACAAAAAATGAACCCGGTGATAGAATAACGAAAAATTAATAAGAGAGACCATTGAAGGGAAGAGTAGGATGTCTTGTATGTGAAACAGGAATATCCCAAGACCAACCCGGAGGTTAAAATAAATGAGGTGTTCAAATAATTTGGTTTAATTGTTTGAAAAGTAAAGTGGAACCGCGAAAAGCCTTTCGTCTTTAATTGGATGGAAGGCTTTTTTAATTTATATATAAAAATTCAATCAATATATGAGGTGTAAAACGTGATGACAGGAAAAAATGCTGGAATTGGGATTCTTGGTCTAGGACATGTGGGGAAGGGTACTCTGGATATTCTTAATAAAAACCAATCTTTTATAGAAAAAGAGATTTCTCCTAATAAGATAAAAATTGTCGGTTTGGCAGATCTGGACATTAATAGAAAGCCAAAATCTGAAAAATATGATACCATTTTTACTACCTCTGCTCATGAGGTTATCGAAAATCCCGAGACACAGATTATTGTTGAGGCGATTGGTGGTGAATATCCTGCGTATGATTTTATAAAGAAAGCGCTAAGTATGGGCAAACATGTGGTGACACCAAACAAGGAAGTGGTAGCAAAGCATGGTTATGAACTAATTAGTATAGCCCGACATAACCAGGTGCAATTTTTGTTCGAAACCTCTGTAGGTAGTGCAATTCCTATACTTGGGGTTATCTCGAATATTTTGACCTCCTGTCCTTTAGATGAAATTACCGGAATATTGAACGGTACTACTAATTATATCCTGGATTTAATGTTTGAGAAGAATATGGAACAAGAACAGGCATTAAAGAAAGCTCAGAAGATGGGTTATGCAGAGGCAGATCCCAGCAAAGATATCCTGGGTCTTGATGCTCTTTATAAAATATTTATTCTTTCTTCCCTTGGATTTCAAACTCGCTTGAATATTGACCAGATTACTTATTCAGGTATTAATAGTATTACTCATGAAGATGTTCAGCTGGCCAAATTGCTTGGTTATCGAATTAAACTTCTGGCAATGGCTAGCAAAAGAAAGGATAATGCAGATATCAGGGTACAACCTGTACTGGTTGATCAGGATCATCTCCTGTGTCACATCTATGGCGCTAATAATGGAATATTCCTGCATGGCGAATGTTATGGAGAATTATTCTTTTCCGGAGCCGGTGCCGGAGGTATAGCCGGAGGAAGTATGATTGTCAGCGATATTATTCGGATTATTAAACAGCCAAAATATTTTGAATATGATTACCTTCTAAAGGATTCCGGGGATTTGAAGATTAAATCATCTCATCAGGAAGCAAATAATTATTTTTTAAGAATTGAATTAGCAAAAGAACAAAGTTGCAAAAATAGAATAGAAGAAATATTATCACAGAATAATATATTAGTTGAAAAGATTTCGGAAATAAATACCAAAGAGGGCATTTTAACAATTGGAATTTTAACTGCTTGTTCGCAAGAAGCCAGAATAAAGAAAATTATCAGGGAAACAAAACAAGAAAATGGCTGTATTAGAGTGATGAATTATTTAAGAGTGTATAGTAATGCGAAATAGCCAAATATAATATAATACTTAAGATATTTTTAAATTATTTTTTTGAATACTCTTACAAGTATGAGAATAAAAAATAAAATGATAAGAGTTTATGCTTAAATAAGGAGTGATAGATATGGTTAAAGTAAGAGTTCCGGCTACTACGGCAAATCTCGGTTCAGGATTTGATTGCCTGGGAATGGCTTTATCTCTTTACCTTGACATAGAAATGGAAAAAACAAATCATGGATTTACTTTTCAGGCAGAAGGCGAAGGTGCTGCCATGATTTCTTCTGATAAAGGTAATCTGATCTATAAGGCAGTTCTTCTGGTTATGGATAAGGCAAAGATTGATCCTGAGAAAAGCGGGATAAAAATATCAATCAAGAACGAGATACCAGTGGAAAGAGGGCTGGGGAGTAGCGCTTCAGCGATAATTGGGGGAATTTTAGGTGCCAGTCAGCTCTATGATGTTAATCTCAGCAGGGGAGAGATTTTGCAGATGGCTTTTTCCTTAGAAGGCCATCTTGATAATATCGTTCCGGCCCTGATTGGCGGGTTTACAATTTCTTACAAAGATTATAAAGGGCAGATTAGGTGGGTTAAACTGGATGTCCCCCATGATCTGAAAGCAGTAGTAGGCATTCCACCGTTTACATTAAGCACTGAGGAAATGCGTAAGGTGTTGCCAAAACAGGTCTCACTCCAGGATGCTGTTGATAACCTAAGCAAATCTGCTTTGTTGGTGAATGCACTACAGCAATCAAAATGGGAGCTTATTCCGGAAGCTATGCAGGATCGTCTACATCAGCCTTTTCGCATGCCTTTTATTAAAGGAGCTAAAAATATTTTTTCAGAAGTTCAAAAAAGTGGAATTGCCGGTGTTGCTTTAAGTGGTTCAGGCCCGACTATTATTTCTTTGGTAAAAGAAGGTGTGGAAAAAGAAATTATCAAAATAATGAAAAAAACATTTTCTCTAGCAGGAGTAAAAAGCCAGGTAAAAGTACTGGATCCGGATATGGATGGTGCCAGGATCGAAGAAGGAAAAACAGTTCATCCTATTATAGTGCAAAAATATGGGGGAAGTTCTGTTTCTGATATACCGAAACTCAAAAGAGTGGCTCAAAAAATAGTTGAGCAGGCAAGACAGGGAAACCGGATGATTGTAGTTGTTTCTGCTATGGGCAAAACAACCGATGAATTAATAGAAAAGTCCTATGAAATAATAGAAAATCCCAGCGAGAGAGAAATGGATATGCTTCTTTCCACAGGAGAACAGGTTTCTATTGCCTTAGTTACCATGGCTATTCATGCTTTAGGTGCGGAGGCAATTTCTTTCACCGGGGGACAGGCCGGCATCATGACTACTAATTCACATACCAAAGCAAGAATCAACAGTATTAATCAGCAACGTATTAAAAAATCCCTTGATGAGGGTAAAATTGTTATTGTAGCTGGTTTTCAGGGAATTGACCTGGAAGGTAATATTACTACCCTGGGAAGGGGTGGGTCTGATACCACAGCTATTGCCCTGGCAGCACGGATGAAGGCAGCCCGTTGCGAAATTTATACTGATGTTGATGGTGTTTTTACTGCAGATCCAGCCCTGGTACCGGAAGCCAGAAAAATTAAAGAAATTTCTCATGATGAAATGTCAGAGATGGCTATTTTAGGAGCTAAAGTTTTGTATTATCGGGCAATTGATATTGCCAGAAACTATCGAGTCAATATTTTGGTAAAATCAAGTTTTCATAACGGGAACGGAACACTAGTTCAGACCAGGGAGGAGATACCCATGTTAGAAAAAGTACATGTTAGAGCGGTTACCCATGAAGTTAATGTTGGGAAAGTCATTATTAAAAATGTTCCCGATATTCCGGGTATTGCTGCAAAATTGTTTAATGCGTTGGCGAGTGAAGAAATTATTGTTGATATGATTATTCAGAGTGCCGAACATGACCAGGTTAATGATATTGCTTTTACAGTAGCCTCGGAGAATCTGGAAAAAGCACTTAAAATTACCAGAAAAGTAGCAAAAGAAATTGGATCACCTGAGGTATTGTCAGATAGAGAAGTAGCCAAGATATCTATTGTTGGAGCCGGAATTACTTCAGATCCTTTAATTGCTGCCAGGATGTTTGAAGCTCTGGCGCGTAATAAAATCAATATTGATATGATCAGTACCTCAGGAATGAGAATTTCCTGTCTCATCCATCATGATTCTATTGCACAAGCGGTAAGGGCGGTCCATCAGGAATTTCAACTGGAGAAGGAAGGGGAAGAAGATGAAATACTTTAATGTAGCGGTAGTTGGTGCAACCGGAGCGGTGGGAGAAGAAATGACCCGCATTCTGGAAGAGAGAAATTTCCCGATTAAAAAAATTTCACTGTATGCTTCTCATCGTTCTGTAGGTAAAGAATATATTTTTAAAGGAGAAAAGATTCAAGTAAAAGAGTTAAAAGATAATTCTTTTCAGGGGATTGACATTGCCTTATTTTCCGGAGGTGATGAGGTTAGCAAACATTTTGCTCCACTTGCGGTTCAGGCAGGAACTGTGGTGATTGATAATGGTAAATATTATCGAATGGATCCCATGGTACCACTGGTTGTCCCCGAAGTTAATGCCGGGGATATTCAACAACATCAGGGTATTATTGCTAATCCCAACTGTTCTACCATTCAAATGGTTGTTGCTTTAAAACCAATTTATGATGCAGTAGGAATAAATAATATAATTTGTTCTACCTATCAGTCTGTTTCCGGGACCGGGAAAGAGGCTATAGATGAATTAAGAGAGCAGACTAAAGCCATTGCTTTAAATAAAACCCCTAAAATTAGCGCTTATCCGCATCAGATTGCCTTTAATGTACTGCCTCATATTGGTTCTTTTCAGGAAAACGGCTATTCTTCAGAAGAACTAAAGATGCTCAATGAAACCAGAAAGATTCTTCATGCTGAAGATATCTCTGTATCAGCGACGACGGCCAGGGTCCCGGTTTTTCGGGCACATGCCGAAGATGTGCATATTGAAACACAGAAGGAAATTAGTCCCGAGGAGGCAAGAGTGCTATTGAGTAATTTTCCGGGAATTCAAGTTATTGACCAACCTGAACAGTGCCGGTATCCCCTTTCTTTGGATGCAGAAGGAAAGGACGATGTATTTGTCGGTCGTATTCGGAATGATTTGGTTTTTAAGCCTGGTCTGGCTATGTGGGTTGTTTTTGACAACCTGAGAAAAGGAGCGGCTTTAAATGCCGTGCAAATTGCTGAATTGCTCGTAAAGTAAGAGAGAAATGTATTTTTAATAATAAGGAGTATGATTTGCAAGAGGTAGAAATTAATGAATTGGTTAAATTATGTCATGATTTATACCAAAGAGATTTAGTATGTTCTACCGGGGGTAATGTTAGTATTCGTGCAGGAAAATTCATTTATATTACACCTACCGGGGTATCGTTAAGAGAGATAAGGATAGATAATTTAGTTAAAATAAATCTAGAGGGTGAAGTTGTAAGTGACGGAAAACCTTCAATAGAATATAAAATGCACCTAGAATTACATCAATTGAATAATCAAAATCAGGTAGTCGTACATGTGCATTCCCCATATATAATCGCCGCTTCGTGTATGAGCAAACCAAATACTTTAATGCCTGTTTTTACTCCGAGTTATGCCAGTAGAGTTGGTTATCTGAAAATACTTCCTTTTTATTTTCCGGGGACAGAAGAGTTAAGTATAGCAGTGGCAGAAGAAGCAAAAAAAAGTGAGGCGGTTATCCTGATGAATCATGGAGTAGTAGTTTGGGGAAGAAAACTTGAAAGGGTACAAAATATTCTTGAAGAAATTGAAGAAAATGCCAAAATATTTATATTTACACAGGGTAAAGGAAAGTCATTGTCCGGAAAAGAGATTAAAATAATTAGAAAGCAAGAATATTAATATGCGTTCAAATGATAAAAAAGAATAAAGCAAGTAGAGTTAACTTTATATCTTGTTCAATTTAAAATCCGAAACAAAACAACCGACTTTTTCATTTCGGTAGTTTTTTATGTCTGCGGGCAAATATTTTTTCAGGCTATTAATTTTTTCTTTAGACAATATTTTTAATTGTTCTAGAATTCTCAGAATAACCATGGGCAGAAATTTCATATTACCACTTTCCATTTTTATTGTTATTCCCATCCCCGGGGGTTTCTGTCTATTTTGTTCATTTCTAATACCTATACAAAAGACTCCATCAGCTCCTGATTTAGCTAACAAATTACCCTTAGAAACCCTCATTAAATCTGTTTCAAAACGATCTGTTCCTCCAACTATATATGGATTTTCGGTCATAGATGAAAATATCTTCTCTGCAGCTCCCCTGTAATTCTCCGGCAATGATTCCCAGTTGGATAAATCAGCATAGGCTTTAGCCATATTTGCAATAGGTAGTCCAAAAACCGGTACACCACAGTCATCAATTCCTAAATAGATTTTATCTTTGGGGTATTTAGCTAATCGGGATATAATATCCAAAATCATTTTTTGCACAGGATGTTCTATACAATAATATTCCGTGATATTCCAACCATAATACTGGCATAAAGTCAATTGGGCAGCATGTTTTCCCGAACAAGGATTATAAATAGGACCAACAGGAATTCCCTCTTTTTGTAAATTACGTGCCGTGGGTTTATGGGCAGGTAGGCAGATGCCGCATTGTAAGTCTTTTTCAGTAAGGTTAATTTTAGCAAGCACACTATTTACTAACTGAATGTGTTCTTCTTCGCCATTATGAGATGCACTCAAAATTGCAAGCTCCTGGTCTGTAAAATTATATTTTTTATATGCCCCGGAATAAATAACAGGTAAGACCTGAATTGGTTTGGCAGCTGAACGCCAATAAGTTATTTTTTCAATATCACCCAGTGAATAAACAGGTCTACCTTCCGAATCAACAATAGCAATGTCTCCTCGATAGATGTTTTCAACCAGATTTTCTCTAAATATTTTAACAACAATTTTTGACATTGATTTTTCTCCTTTAAGGCTTTATTTAGGTAAGTGTATTTTTGAACATTATACCAAGATTCTTGTTTATTAAAAAATCATTATTTTGATTAAATAAACTGACCGCGCTATCAGGGAGGAGTAAAAATGTTTAGCTTGATTGTTTTATATCTGATTTGTTACAATTAATTGAAAAATTTCATAACTATTTTTTATGTAATAGCAAGAATGATACTGGTTTATTCATAGTTATATCCCATTAGAAAGTATTTTTCAGATAAAATAATTTAAGAAACAGTACAGAATGGAGGTATTTGGTGTATAAAGTTTTAGTTGTAAATCCAATTCATGAAAAAGGAATTCAATTATTAAAAAAAGAAACAGAAGTCGCTAACGGAGATATCGATACTGATATCAAAGAATTTTTTGACAGGAATATAGAAGGAGCCAATGGTATTATTGTTCGGGGAACCCCAATCAGCAAAGAGCTGATTGAACAGGCAAAAGATTTAAACGTTATTGCGGTACATGGTGCCGGCTACAATAATATCGATGTTGAGTATGCTACTCAGCAACATATTCCGGTAGTTAATACCCCCGGTATTTCAACCGAGGCAGTTGCAGAACATGTTCTTGGTTTAATATTGACTTTAACCAAACGCATTGCTTATGCGGACCGAAGACTAAGGGCGGGCAAGGTTTATTCTAAATATGAACATATGAATTATATGGGAATTGAATTATATCAAAGAAATTTAGGAGTTATTGGTCTGGGAAAGATAGGATTGGAAGTCGCCAGAAAATGTATCAAGGCATTCAATATGAAAGTGCTGGGATACTACCCCAATATAATGTCTGAAGAGAAAAGAAAAATTGTTGACGATTTAAAAATAGATGTTTACCAGGATCTACATGAAATGTTAAAAAAGGCCGATATTCTATCTATAAATGTCCCTTTAACTGAAAAGACTAGAAATATGATCAGCACAGAAGAATTAAATATTATGAAACCGGGTACTTATTTAATAAATACCGCCAGAGGTGCTGTGGTAAATGAGGAGGCACTTATCGGGGCTTTAAAAAGTAAGCGCATTGCCGGAGCAGGATTGGATGTTTTTGTACAAGAACCACCATTGGCTGATAATCCTCTTCTGTCTTTAGAAAATGTCTGCTCAACACCCCATATTGCCATAGGCACAGAAGAAACCCTATCCAAAACGGCTATAACTGTATGCACACAAGTTTTAAAAGTCCTGCGTGGAGAGAAACCCGATTATATTGTTAATCCAGAAGTATTAGATTAAGAATATATTCTTAATTATAGTATACTAATATCTTTA
>CAZPII010000017.1:0-18429 GCA_964586485.1 uncultured Atribacterota bacterium
AATCAATCCAATGCTTATTGGTCTTTGGAAAAAAATTGTGTAATCTCCTCTATAGCGAATTGTAGTCCTTATTAACTCAGAATCAGCAATGGGTCCCAGAATAATTCCTAATACAACTGCGATAGTCGGATACTCATTTTCCTTCATAATCCAACCTATAACTCCAAAAGTAAACATCAAGCCAACATCAAACAAACTATTCCTTAAGGCAAAAGAACCTACGGCACACAAGACTGCAATAACTGGGACTAATATTTTGGTTGATACTTTTAGTATACCGGACAACGAATAAGAAAAACCAATCCCCATTACGTACATCACAATTTGACTAAGAAATAGAGCAACAATAATAGCATAGACGAGGGGCATCTGGTAAATAAACAACCTCGGACCTGGTTGCAGACCATGAAGCATCAGAGCTCCCAACATCATTGCTGTACTACCGCTACCGGGAATTCCTAGGGCAAACATAGTTGTTAACGATCCACCAGTAGAAGCATTATTTGAAGATTCACAAGCGATAACTCCTTCGGGGTTGCCTTTTCCGTAACTATCAGGGTCAGTAGATCCCTGTTTTGCCTGATTGTAGCTTACAAAGCTCGCTACTGTTGCACCTGCTGCCGGAACAGCCCCAATAAATGTCCCTATCAAACTTGAACGAATAAGATTCTTGGGATATCTCAAAGGTTTTAATGTATTCTTTATAATCTCTTTTAAATTCCGATCTGCTTCAGGACTTTCTGTTACAAATTCCTTATTAATCATATAAAAAAGTTCAGAAAATGCAAAAAATCCTATAATGGATGGGATAACAGGTATCCCGTCCATCAACCAGGGAATTCCAAAAGTAGCCCTCATACCTCCAGTGGGAGCAATGCCAACTGTAGAAATAAATACACCAAATAATCCTGCTAAAATGGTTTTGGAAAAACTTTCTGCTCTCAAGCTTCCGATAATCGTTAATCCAAATATGGCTAGTAAAAACATTTCGGGAGGTCCGAACTTTATTGCAAAAGCGGCAATAGGATACATTGCAATTAGCAATAAAATATAACTTATTGTTCCGCCTATACAAGAAGAGCCTAAAGCTAACCCTAGTGCCTCATTAGCTTTTCCTTTTTTTGTCATTTCGTAGCCATCAAAAGCTGTTGCTGCTGCTCCTGGAGTACCAGGCGCATTCAGCAATATAGCAGTAATTGAACCTCCATAAATTGCTCCTACATAGGTTGATGATAAAAAAACCATTGCAACTAAAGGTTCCATTGGAAAAGTAACGGGTACCAATACAGCAACAGCCATACTCGAACTAAATCCTGGAATTGCTCCGCATAAAATACCAAAAAACACACCTGCGAGCATAACTAAAGGTACTTGCCAGGATAATAATTGACTTGCGCCATCAAATAGTGCTGACCATTCAACCATAGAATATGCTATCCTCCTATTTTTTTGAATAATAAAATATAAAATTAAACATTACAATACTAATTCTGCTTTTAAGAATAAATAATAAAACCAATCTATTTCTTGTAACTAATTTAGAAAGTTAATAATTTAATTATATTTTAGATGACTCGGTTTTTTAAAATTTATTAACTATTAATAGTTTAGATGCCGGGAAAAAGCTTAAAAGTATAGGTGATGTAAGAGATAGAATCTCTTACATCACCTATACTTGCCTCTCAGAATCCGAATATTCCAGATGGCAGGGGTACCATTAACCACTTATTAAACATAAAATAGATTATTATAACCAAGCATGCGGGTACAACGACTAAAGTCTTTTTATCTTTTATACCAAGTATGCTCATCATAATAGAGGTAAACAAAAGTGTCGAAAATGTGAAACCTATTTTACCAATCATGATAATGTAAATACCCATACCAATTATAAAAAACCAGATTCTTTTACTTTTATTTGTAACTAACTTGCCGGAGGATTCTTGAGAATCAGTTTTTTCCCTCGAGGTTATCTGTATTTCCTCTTTAAGCACGAACAAAAAGAAAACCACAATGGCATAGAATGTGATTCTCACAAGTATCATAGTTAATTTTGCATATATTCCGCTACTCTGTACAAGATAAGCTACACAAAATAGAATAACCATGAGAGGGAATATCAAACTACCAGGTTTTTTTACGCTAATATAATATTTACCAATCCTCAATTTGCTTTTGTCCTCCTTTAGTCAAAATAATGAGCATATTCCTCCACAATGGGGTGTGTTGCTTTGGCTAATTTTTCTGCTTCTTCCGGTCCAACCCAATGCATAATCGGAGTTTGCCCAATTTTGTCTGAATCTTCCATATGTCCCTCAGTATGGTAAGCTGCCTCATAGGCTTCTACAAATAGTTTCCAACGATCCGGATAATCTTCTTTGAATTTTTTTGGAAAGACAAATCCTCTAAAAGACGCCATGGGTTTAACAAAATCTGTCAACTCTTGATCATTGAATAATTCTTGGAAGGTAGGAGCATCAGGCCATATTTCGCTTCTTTCGTCCCATCCTATTCCTAAACATCTAGAACTATCTTTTATAGGAACATTAGCAAATGCATTACCAAAATATACATCAACATGACCTCCTATTAAAGCTGTTCTTCCATCTCCACCACCTGGGTAAGGAACGATAATAAAGTCTAAATCGTAATTTTCTTGAAGATAGAGTAAGGTAACATGTGGACCACTGGCTTGAGTACAGCCAATAGCAATTTCACCCGGATTTTCTCTAATATAATCAACTACTTCTTTAAAATCCTGCCATGGTTTATCATTCATTACATTTACAGCAACAGGATCAATATGCTGTAAGTTTAACCAGGCAAAATCATCAATGTCATATGGTGCATCCTGAGTTGTAATAGTAAAACTGGTATGCGGTTGATTAGCCTGAGAAAGTGTGTATCCATCCGCTGGAGAGTTTAGTAAATAGGTTAGACCTACCTGAGATCCGGCTCCTTCTCTATTTTCAACAACTACATCAACACCAAGTTCTTCCGAAAGATAAGGTGCTATAGTCCTGGACATTCTATCCGAACCACCGCCTGCACTAAAAGGAACAATTAATTTAATCGAACGTTCTGGATAGGCATCGGCAAAAGTAAGACTTGTGCATACCAAAAAAGATAGTAACACTGTTAAGAATATTGAACTTATCTTTATTTGTCTTTTCATCATGATAAAAATATCCTCCTCATTTGAATTTTTTCTTTTATTAAATATTAACTACTTACTCTTTATATATTTCCTCTTCACCACCTCCTCCTCCTGTTAATTTTTTGTTTGTCTAATGTATTCACATTCCAGCTCTATTGTATACTAAGCTAAGTTTTCAATAATCTTCTGCGCAAACTCGGAACATTTAACTTCTTTGGAACCTTCTATCTGTCTGGCCAAATCGTATGTTACATTTTTTGACTGTATAGTCTTTTCTAGACCCTTTAAGATAAGCTCAGAAACCTTATTCAATTCTAAATATTCAAACATCATGCAGCCTGTTAAAATAAGGGCACCCGGATTTACCTTATCCATACCTGAATACTTTGGAGCTGTTCCGTGAGCAGGTTCAAAAACAGCAATATTGTCACCAATATTTGCACCAGGGCCTAAACCCAAACCACCTACCTGTGCCAATAGACCATCTGAAAGATAATCCCCATTTAGATTCGGAGCTGCAATTACACTATATTCATCAGGTCTTAACAATACTTGTTGAAACATGGCATCGGTAATTCTATCTTTAATAACTATCTTTCCCTCAGGGATATTACCTTTAAATTCCTGGTAAAGTTTATCTTCTGAAATAGTAATATCTCCAAACTCTTCCTCTGCTAATTCATATCCCCATTTCTTGAAATATCCTTCAGTGTATTTCATAATATTGCCTTTATGAACAAGGGTAACACTTGGTTTGTCATGATCAATAGCATATTGGATGGCTTTTCTGATCAATCTTTTGCTTTTAAATTCACTCATGGGTTTAATCCCAATACCACTATCTTCAGGAATATTGTTAATATTTAGTTGTTCTTTTAAAAACGAAATAACTCTTTTACTTTCCTCACTGGCAGGCTTCCATTCTATACCCATATAAATATCGTCTGTATTTTCCCTGAAAATAACCATATTAACTTTTTCAGGATGTTTCACAGGCGCAGGAACTCCCTTAAAATATCTAATTGGTCTAACACAGGCATACAAATCTAATTTTTGTCTTATTGAAACATTCAAACTACGAAATCCCTCTCCTATGGGGGTTGTTAGAGGTCCTTTTATGGCAATCTGATATTTTTTAATTTCATTAAACGTATCTTCCGTAATCCATTCTCCGGTTTTTTCATAACATTTTTCACCTGCTAGAATTTCTTTCCAATCAATCTGTTTTTCTCCCTGATAAGCTTTCTTAACAGCTGCATCAAACACACTTTGGGAAGCTTTCCAAATATCCGGACCAATACCGTCTCCTTCAATATAGGGAATTGTAATCTTTTTAACCAATTTTTCTTCCTTTCTAATTTTAGATCTATTTAAATAATTTACCTAATTTCATTGTTTTTTAATTTTCTTAATTATGGCTTCAGTATACTCACCTGTTGTACTATTTCCTCCCAGATCAGGAGTTAGAATTTTTTTCTCTCTAAGCACTGACGCAACAGCTTTCTCACAATAGTCAGCTTTTTCTTTTTCTCCTATTCTTTTTAACATCAAACAGGCTGATAATAAAATAGCAGTGGGATTTGCAATATTCTTACCGGCAATATCGGGAGCTGCCCCATGAGTAGCTTCAAAGATGGCAGCTTGCTCTCCATAGGAAGCCCCTGACCCTACACCTAATCCACCTGCCATAGCTGCTCCGATATCAGATAAAATATCTCCATATTGGCTTGGAGCAACGATCATATCAAAATTCTCTGGTTTGGTAATCAATTCGGCACACAAAGCATCAATCATCTTATCATCAACAATTATCTGATCATTTTTTGAAAGTACATCTTTTGCTGTTTTAAGAAATAATCCATCCGTTTGTTTTAATACATTAGCCTTGTGAGCTATAGTAATCTTCCTTCTATTATTCTCTTCTAAGAAATCTAGGCAAAAATTACATATATTAGCGCTAGCTTTTTTTGAAATAACTTTTAAAGCAACTGCAACATCGTTATCAATGGTATGTTCGCTTCCTACATAAACATCTTCAGATAATTCTCTTACGATTATGAAATTAACATTATCAAATTTAGAAGTAATGCCTTCGTATTTTTTCGCTACTCTAATACCATAATGGCATTTTAATACTCTTCTCAATAGAGCATTGATAGTAGGATAGCCGATGGGGGCATCTAATTTACCCTCAATTGTCCAATCTGTATAGATATAACTACCACCTTTAGGAGCTATTATGGGTGCTTTCAATAGATTCTGAGTACTTTTACAGCTATCCAGAAATCTGTCAAATTCTTTTTTATCATTCAATTTACTGGCATCATATGTCTCCCAATCAATATTAAGGTCTAATGCTTGTAGTATTTTCTTTACTGCTTCAATGATTTCTGGTCCAATACCATTACCTGGCATTAAGGTTATTTTATACATATACGCTCCTAATCTTGTTTTTTGTTCAGAATATCAATAAATCCAATTATCTCGTCTCTTGAATCATTAGTTATTAAATCAATGCTTTTTTTTGCTATTTGTACATCCATAGTTCTAATCGCTTCAATAACTTCAGAATGATGTTTAACTGATTCTAAGATCCATGCTGGATTGCTATCCATATGCCTGCAGACATCTCTAGCATGTTTAATTCTAAGTCTTATCGAATGGATCGTGTTGGCTAAGATTTCATTTTTCAAAATTATTGGACTAAAAAGCAATCGATGAAATTCATCATCTGCTAATATTGCACTTTTTATATTCTTGCTTTGATAAGCCTTTTTTTGTTTATCCACAATCCATTCTAGTTTTTCTATGTCTTTCGGTGTAATATTTTTAATTACCAATAAGATTGCTTCTTTCTCTAAGATTTTTCTAGTTTGATATAACTCTAAAATTTTCTTCTTACAGAATTTGGCAACAATTAACCCTTTTCTGGGAACTCTTTCGGCTAATTTTACTTCTAATAGTTTTTGAAGTGCATCCCTTACAGGCACTCTTGATACATTAAAAATATCAGCAATTTCTTCCTGAACTAATTTTTGACCTGGTTTGAATTTTCCTTCATAGATCATTTCCATAAGGCCTTGAAAAATTACATCACTGGTATTTTTAATCTCATTAACCCGAGTAGCCCAAATTATATTATCCAATTAACTATTACTCCAATCTAAGCATATAGTATTTTATGCTACAGTAATATGGTATTACTGTATACAATAAATAATAACACAATTTAAACATTATGACAATAAAAAGTGAAAATTTTTTAGCCCTGCCAGCGGCAAGAAGCCAGCACCCTGGAAATCCCTAATAGCTCATCATGACCCAAAATTTCAGCTTTGGTTTGATACCCTGAAGCTACCTTCAGGACTAAATCAAAGATTTCCTGACCCATTTGCTGCAAAGTTTTCTCCTTGGTAATAACGGGACTGGTATCAACATCAATGTTAGCTTTCATTTTTTGATAAGTCTGGGCATTGCCGGTAATTTTGATAACCGGAGCTAACGGAAAACCAACCGGAGTGCCTCTTCCTGTGGTAAATAATATAATTTGAGCACCCCCTGCTACCATAGCTGTGGTTGATTCAGCATCCTGAGATGGGGTATCCATAAAAAATAATCCATTTTCTTTGGGAATTTCGGCAAACTTGAGTACTCCCTTAATTGGTGCCTTCCCGGCTTTGAGAATATTGCCGAGAGCTTTTTCTACCACAGTGCTGACTCCACCGGCGAAATTACCGGTAGAAATTAATGCCTTGCGATGATGAAAAGCTGGATCGGCTGTTTCAATGGCTAATTCTTTTTCCATCTCATCCATAACCTTAAGCAACTTTTGAGCAACTGCGTGAGAAATACAACGTTTCTCCAGGATAGGTTCTGAACCGATAATCTCATTAGTCTCACTAAACATGCTGGAACCACCCTGGGCAACCAAAAGATCAGAAGTTACTCCAATAGCAGGATTAGCCGCCATGCCAGAGGCGGCATCGGTACCGCCACATTCTAAACCCAGAGCAAGTGAACTCAAAGGAACTTCTTGACGAACCTGGTCCGACATCTGGCGATGAAGCTGGTAAAGTAATTCAGTTCCCTGTCGAACAGTTTCCAGAGTATCACCGATTTCCTGAATGACAATTTTTTTCGCCGGAGTTCCCCGCTCTCGAACACGCTCATAATATTCCTGAGGAGTAAATCTTTCACAGCCCAATCCAACAATAAGTGTTGCACCAACATTGGGATGAGAAGCCAAATTGGTCAGAGTCCTGGCTGTCTGCTCAAGATCTTCTCCTACCTGACTACAACCTAATGGATTGGCAAGATAAACAGCTCCCGGAATATTCGCTGCAATTTGTTGAGCTACCTTTTTTGCACAAAAAACCGAAGGGGCTACCAGAAGATGATTTCGTACGCCTACTCTTCCGTCTGCCCTGGGATATCCATAGAATTTCATAATATTATACAGGCCTCTCTTTCTTTATTCGTCCACGATCAGAACGTATGTTATGATTATGCACCCAATCCCCCTGGTTAATATGTTGGGTAGCATAACCGATAATGTGTCCATATTTAACAATATCTTCTCCCGTTTTTATATCGGTTAAAGCAATTTTATGACCAAAGGGTATATCCTGATTTGCTTTTTGATGGTTCCTATCGCCATAATCACAATCTTCCCCTTTTTTAATATCTTCTAATAGAATAGCTATATTATCTTTGGGACTCATTCTCAAAGCTTTAATCATCAGTACCTCCTGCTATTTTTTTAGTATTTGTGAAATATATTAAATCTTTACTTTTCTAAACTGATATTTTTTATCATCAGTTATCAAATTGGCTATTTTGTTAACATCCTCCGGATTTCCTGTTGTATAGTAATTTTCTTTCCTCTCATTTTGAGAATCAATTAATAAATTTTTCTTTTTTAAAATCTCCTTAATTTCGAGAACGGTATCATGGGCAGGGTTGATTAGGCTTACTTGCGGTCCCGTAATATCCTGAATTACTTTCGATAAAAAAGGATAATGCGTACAACCTAAAATTAAAGTATCAATATTCTCTTTTTTAATGGAATCAAGATATTCCTGAGCAAAAGTATAGGTTTCTTCGGTTTCAATTTTACCACTTTCTACTAAAGGACAAAATTCGGGGCAAGGATTTGCAATGACTTCTATTTCAGAATCAATTTTCTTTATTTCTTTTAAATGCTCTTCACTCTTTACGGTTAAATCAGTGCCAATCAAACCGATCCTACCCGATTTTGTGGCTTTAGCAGCTGCCTTAGCTCCTGCTTCAATTACTCCGACAATAGGTATTTTAAAATGATGTCTTGCCTTTTGTAAACCAGCTGCAGTAGCAGTATTGCAACCAATAATACAAGCTTTTATATCTTTTAACAAAAGGTACTGAATAATTTCCATTACGAAATTGGCAATTTCATCTTTATTTCTCAAACCATATGGTTGGCGAGCATGATCTGCGAAATATTCAATATTTTCTTTGGGAAGGATTTTGTTCATTTCAAAAACAACTGATAATCCTCCAATACCTGAATCAAAAACACCGATTGGGGAACTTTTCATAATTTAACCTCTATCTTAAATTATTATTTAATTTATTATATAGTAAAAATGTAAAGAGACAAGTTTAAGTAAGAAATAATTCTAATTAACGATCAATTCTCACATTTATTTATATAAAATTATTGTAATGAAGATTTATTTCTTTTTTTGCTGTTTACTTTGAATTCTATCAAATATATTATGGATCGAAAACTTTTTAATTAGTCATCTTTTCTGAAAGACAAAGAGATTTTTTAATTTTTTCCTCAGCATATCCATCTACCTAAAGGAACAATTTTTATATTTTCTTTGTCTAAAGTCTTTCTAATTTCTCCGATAACTTCTAGGGCATTCTTGTTATCCCCATGAAGACAGATAGTATCAACATTTAAATTGATTATTTTTCCATCAATACTTTCAATTTCCTGCTTTTTTACCATCCTTAATACTCTTCTGGCAATAACTTCTGCATCATGGAATACCGATCCGCTAATGCTCCTTTTTACCAAAGTTCCATCTGAATTATATGCCCGATCTGCAAAACCTTCTCTAGCAACTTTTAAGCCTGATTTCCGGGCAAGTTCAATTATTTTGGATTTTGCCAGTGCAACTAATATTAAATCTTTATCTACACCAAGAATAGCTTCTACTATTGCCTTCCCTAAAAGTTCATCATTTGCCATCATATTATAAAGTGCTCCATGAGGTTTCACATGTTGCATAACCATTCCTTCAGAACGAGCAATAGCTTTTAGTGCTCCTATTTGATATATTATTAGATTCTTCAGCTCTCCCGGATTAATATCCATATTTCGCCTGCCAAATCCCATTAAGTCTGGAAATCCGGGATGAGCACCAATTGCTACCTGGTTTTCTTTGGCAAGTTTTACTGTAAACCTCATTACATTGGGATCACCTGCATGAAAACCACATGCTATGTTTGATGAAGTGATATATCGGATTACTTTTTCATCTTGCCCTATTTTGTAATTCCCAAAACTCTCACCCATATCACAATTTAAATCAATCATTTTAGACATATTCTTTCCTCCATATTTAAAGTTCTTCCACCTCGACCTTGTAGATTTTTCCCTTAACCTTTACTCTAAATATTCGAGCATGGCCAGATTTTGGTTTGTTTATTTTCTCTTTTTTAAATAACA
Source organism: uncultured Atribacterota bacterium (assembly GCA_964586485.1). Taxonomy (GTDB): domain Bacteria; phylum Atribacterota; class Phoenicimicrobiia; order Phoenicimicrobiales; family Stramentimicrobiaceae; genus CAYWJZ01. The sequence goes on from CAZPII010000017.1 coordinate 9,876, forward strand.
ATTTAGCAATACTATCTTCTCTTTCATGTAAAAGCTTATGTGCATGGTTAATATTTGTTTGTCTAAATTTTATTTTATTTCCCGGATTCATTTGAGCAAATTTATTTATATCTACCGAAATTACTGTAGCAATTTTTGCATATCCTCCTGTTGTCTGGTGATCAGCAAGCATAACAATTGGCATACCGTCATTTGGTACCTGAATACTCCCTAATGGAATACCGTCAGTAATAATATCAGAACCCCCTTTACTTGCTATCTTTGGACCGTCCAAACGATACCCCATTCTATTGGAATTAACAGTAATAAAATAAACTGAATTCAAGAATGTATCTAAACCATTGCTGGAAAAATAATCTTCTTGTGGACCCAAGATAACCCTTATCTCATTTTCATCTTTATAGGCTGGTATCTTGTCAGAAGGAATTGTTCTCCCAAGAATATTTTCTAATTTATCATAGCTTTGTTTACCTATATTTAATAAATCATCTTTCTTTAATTTCCTGCCCATTATACCTCCCATTTTCCCGGGCAGATAGGTAGATTTACTTCCAAAAATAGAAGTTACGATAATGCCTCCCGCTACTAACAAATACGAACGACTTCCTTTTCTGATTTGATTAAAAGAAATACAATCTCCTTTTCCAACCTCAATAGAGCTCCACATAGAAACAGGAGAATTATTAATTGTAGGCTTGAAGTCTCCGCCGGTCATGGCAATAACTGTTTGATCTAATACTTCTAAAGACAGACCGGGACTGCTTATTTCAATACCGGCTTCATCTTCATTATTTCCAAGAAGTCTATTACCCATTCGTAGAGCAAAAGAATCCATGGCTCCACTGACTGGAATCCCGTATTGTTGAAAACCATATCTGCCTAGATCCTGAATGGTATCGCAAATACCCACTTTGAGAACTTTAAATCCCTTCATAGGTTCTCACCTGACAACTGTAATCCCCTCTATCAACTTTTTCTTTAATATCTTCATATTGTTCCCTGCTTATTGGAAAAAATTTTATATAATCTCCAGATTTTAATAAAATCGGAAATTCTTTTCTGTGGTCATATATTTTTACAGGCGTCCTTCCGATAATTTGCCAACCCCCCGGACTATCTATCGGATAAATACCGGTTTGTTTTGCAGCTATACCTACTGAACTTTCCCAAACTTTTAATCTTGGTTTTTCCAAGCGGGGAGTAGCAATTTTTTCTGACATTCCTCCTAAATAAACAAATCCTGGTAAAAACCCCAACATATAAATGAAGTATTCCTTTTCTGAATGAATCCTTATAACTTCTTTGACAGTAAGGTTATTATAGTGAGCAACAAATTCTAAATCAGGTCCATATTCTCCACCATACAATGTAGGTATCTCGGTAATTAGAGCTTTGGGTAAAGTTATTTCAGTAATGGAATTTTCTAATTCCTGCAACTTCTCTAATAAATTTTTTGGAGTAATTTTAAAGGGATTATAATAAACAATAAGAGAACGATAGGTAGGAACATACTCTTCAACCCCTTCTATACGCGCTTTGCTGATGCATTGATACAGCTTTCGTAGCAAAGTATTTATCTCTTTACTAATTTTATTCCCAAACTCAATGACAACCGCTCGATCACCGGCAAATAAATAACGAGCTTTTGGAGACATCTTTCCCTCACATTAATTATAAATGTAAACACTTTATAGTTTATTTAAACATTACCATCTTCTTAGAAGTTGGTTTTTGATGGTTAAATAAATAGAAAGAAAATCATAATAATGAGTTGAATTTTATGAATAGAATATTTTTATTAGAAATGAAATCTATTTTATTAGTTTAGTTGTATTGTTTACCTTAGATTCTTTCCATATTAAAACAGCTGGATTAAAGTTCTAATAGTATATTGATGCCTGATAGTCCGATTAAGGACAGGATCTTTCATCTCCATTTCAAATTGCTCGGCAAAAATTAACCCTTTTAACGTAGGGATGGTACCCGAAAAAACAGGAGTATTTTCTAAAGAACCTTTAAACCTAACTTCCGCTAAATTTAATAGTTCTTTAAAAGGCAAAAGATCAGCCAGGGTATTATCTTGATAAAGTACTCTTTCTTTTTCTTTGGTTACCCAGGCACGTAATTGGATTTGGTCCCAGTGTTTAAGGATTTCCTTGACCGGCCATAAATGATTGGCTAAAACATTCGGGCATGCTTGCTTTGATTTTTCTACACTGAATGTTTCTAGTTCACGATCTGTGTGATCACTTCCTACTGTTATCAACCACTCGTCTCCATGCTTGATTAAAACAAATTCGATTTCACCACTTGTCTGATCACCCTGAACATCAATATGATTATACTGGGTTGCTTGATTAGAAGTAATAGGGAATAGAATTGGTATTTTATCCGGCCCCGGTACTCCCAATTTTTTCAATTCCTCAATGTGTTCGAGAACTTTTTCCTGTGTTCTTCCGGCATAACCCGCATTAAGCATATAGGGAATATTAATATTTATTTCTTTATTATCTTCATTCTTGGATAAGCGCTTAATAATAAATTTAAACATTATTTACCTCTTTTCTATTAAACTATAATAATCCTATTACACAAGTGCAGTTCAAATAATAGTTTTTATTAGGAATGCCTCATGTTTCTACCATTTCGACCCAATTTTTTTTATCCCAGGAAAGCATTACTGCTTCCATTACCTCCTGGCATTTCATTCCATCATCAATTGTAGGTGAAATCGGATCACTCTCGCCGTTTAAACCTTTCATAAAGTGGTATTGAGCAGCCAAATGGTATCTCAACCAGTTGACATCAACTCTGGAAGGTGGGAAAATTGCCTCTGGTAATTGCTGCATCGTTTGGATTTCCTGAAATCCATTATACTTATTATTTGATTCGTGCAACTTAAGGATATTAGGATTTCTATTATCAAAGCATATTGTTCCTTTGGTACCAAACACTTCTAACCTTAAGTCTATGCAGCTACCGGCCGCTACCTGAGAAGCTTCCAAAGTTCCCAATACACCATTATGCATCCTGGCTTGAATAAGAATCAATTGTTCTACATTACCTTTTTCTGATAGGTTTTTCTTGATAGAAAAAACTGAATCAAATTCTCCTATAAGAAAACGAATTAAATCAATCATATGTGATCCCAACGCAAACAGCACTCCACCACCTGCCTTATTTTTATCTAACTGCCAACCATCTTTCCCGATTGAAAGATGTTCTGATCCTTGATATATGATTCTAAAATTTATAATAGAGCCAATGACTCCTTCTTGTAACAATTCTTTTGCTTTCAATAAAGCAGGTACAAAACGGTATTCGAAAGCCATTCCGGTATGCAAGTCATTTTTAGAGGCGGCATAATAAGCTCTTCTGGCAGATTCAAGAGTATGTCCTAGAGGTTTTTCAATAAAAATTGCTTTTTTATGTTCTGCAGCCATAATGATATATTTTTCATGAAGATAAGTAGGGGAACATATGTCAATTAGATCAATTTCTGGTCTTTTTAGTAAGTCTTCCGGATTTTCCGAAGAAAATTTATATCTTGCTTCTCTTAAAGCTCTATCACGAGAAGATTTACTGGGACTTGCAACACCAATTAACTTCAAGGGTACTTGTAAATCGTAGTAAAATGGCATTTCTTGATAGCAAAGACTGTGGACTTTACCGATATAACCATACGAAATAAGGCCGACTCCGATAAAATTTTTACCCACTTTATACTCCTTTGCCTTCTATATTAAAAAGATTAACTGCATTTTCCTACGAATAATAAACTCCATAAATAGTTGAAAAAAAACTTTTTATAACACAAATCAAAGCTATATATAAATAATATTGGCATAATTGGAATGCAATTTATAATCCAAGATAAGCCTTTCGGACAATCTCTGAGCCAAGCAATTCTTTGCCCTTTCCCTCAGTAATTATTTTTCCTGTCTGGATAACATAGCCACGATCTGCCATACTAAGTGAATCTTGCACGTTTTGCTCCACTAATAAGACCGTTGTTCCTTGTTTATTAATCATTTGTACCGTTTCATAAATTTTCATAACAATATTTGGCTGCACTCCCAATGACGGCTCATCTAACATTAATAAAGTAGGGTCAAGCATAAGTGCTCTCCCAATCGCCAACATCTGCTGTTCACCTCCGGAAAGCGTACCCGCTAATTGTGAACGTCGTTCATGTAATCTGGGAAATAGGTCAAAAATTCTTTCCAAAATCTCTTCCCTTTTACTCTTTTCATTTATAGTGTACGCTCCTAATTGCAGATTCTGCAAAACAGTCATGATCGGGAAAAGCAGTCTGCCTTCGGGAACGTGGGCAATTCGATTTATTGTGGTTATCTGTGCAGGATCTTTGCCGTCTATTCTCTTCTCATTAAACTTGATCTCTCCAGTAGTAGGTTTAATGATTCCGGAGATGGTTCGCAACAGGGTCGATTTACCTGCACCGTTTGATCCTACTATCGAGACGAATTCACCTTTATCTACTTTTATATTTATATCAAAAAGCACTGAACTTCCGGTATATCCAGCTGATACTCCATTTAATTCTAATAACATGCTACTTCACCCCCAAATAAGCATCGATAACTTCCTCATGTTTGGAAACTTCTTCAGCCGTCCCTTCCATAATCTTCTTTCCCAGATTCAATACTGCTATACGGTCAGATATAGGCATAATGATCTCCATCACATGTTCAACCATTAGAATTGTAATCCCCAAATCGCGTACTTTGTAAATAAGCTGAACAGCTTCTTTCCCTTCTTTGGGATTCAATCCTGCCATTACCTCATCAAAGAGTATCATTTTAGGGTTAGTGGCAAGTGCCCTGGCTACTTCAACCCTTTTTTTATTTCCAACCGTTAAATTAGCACCTTTTTCATCGGCTAAAGCACCAAGGCCGCAAAAATCTATAATTTCCCTGGCTTTTTTTCTACTTGTTCTAACGTTTTTGTTATTTAAAAATGCCCCTACCATAACGTTTTCTATAACAGTTAGTTTGCTTAGAATTTTTACTATCTGAAAGGTTCTCACAAGCTTTCTTCTACATATTTCACAAGGGTTTCTATTGTCGATTCTATTACCTTCAAACCATACTTCGCCGGCATCGGGAGTTAAAAATCCGGCTATACAATTAAAAAGAGTGGTTTTCCCGGCACCATTAGGCCCAATTAAACCCACAATTTGCCCTTCTTCTACCGAAAGGTCAACGGAATCAACAGCTGTTAGACCACCAAATTTTTTTGTAACGCCCTTTATTTCTAATAATGCCATATGTGAAATTCCCCCATATTTTCCAATAGTAGTTCGCTTTAATTCAATATCATTTTTTGAATTTTAACTTTTTTTATACCAATAATTTTTCAGCCATTCGGCCATACCCATTATTCCTTGAGGTTGGATTATCATAATAATAATAATTAAAACTCCATAAATGAGTTGATCAATTGCCTGTCCCTGTCCGCTCCAAAATACACGTGCAACTTCCTGGAGAGGGATTAACAGCAATGCGCCAACCAGGGGTCCAAGTAATGTACCAACTCCACCCATTATTGCAACTAGCATTATCGGGATAGACAGCAAAAACATAGTATCAGGATCAATAAACAATAAATATTGACCATAAAATGTTCCGGCCATACCTGCCAGGGCAGCACTAAAGATCATAGCAATCATTTTATATTTAGGAACATTTATACCCAAGGAATTTGCTACATCGGTATCTTCCCGTATCGTCTTTAAATAATATCCAATATGGGAATATTCTATATAGTATACACAAAACATTGCTATCAACATCATACCCATTGAAATAAAATAATAAGGCTCTTTCGCTCGAAAAGTAAAATTTATTAAACCCCATTTTAACGGAAAATAAACCCCTCGAGCCCCGCCAACAAACTCCCAGCGTGTAACAACTAAATAAGCTATCTGCACAATCGCCATAGTAGCAATAGCAAAATATCTCCCGGTAAGACGAAAACAGGGAACACCGATAATCCAGCCAATTGCTATACTGGCAAGAATGCCTGCGAATAAACCAATCCAGGGATTAATGCCGAATTTTGCAAGCAGAATGGCTGAAGTATAGCCTCCTACCCCTAAAAAAACAGATTGTCCTAAAGATATTTGCCCTGCAAAGCCAGTCAATATATTCCAGGAGACTCCTAAAGTTGTAAAGAAAAAAATCATTATGGCAATATGTAAAATATAAGGTGCCTTGACAAATACTGGAAATATTAACAATATTCCTATAAAAACAAGCCAAAGCAAATAAGTTTTTTTCTGCATAATCTCCACCCCTAGCTATAAATTTCCAAATTAATAATAAGAAATTACAAATATCAGTCCAAATAAAATATTTTTTAAATAACACAATCAAACTAATGTGTTCCAAAAAGTCCCTGAGGACGGACCAGTACCACAAAAATATAAAGAAAGAAAACAACTACATATTTATAAGCTGGGTCAATAAAATAACCACTCAATGCCTCGACAATCCCAATTGTTAAGCCAGCCAATATTGCTCCCGGGATACTACCAAAGCCTCCCAGCGCTACAGCAACTAAAGCCAGCAACTGAAAAGTTGCTCCAATTTGGGGATAAATGTAATAGAAATTTGCTAACAATACTCCGGCAACTCCCACACTTGCTAAACCAATTCCCCATGCCAAAGAAAACATTTGGTCAACATTAATACCTATTAATGGAGCAGCCTTTTTATTCTGAGCGGTTGCCTGTAAAGCCCATCCCAATTTAGTCTTATTAATAAAGTGCCAAATTATACCTGCCGTAACCAGACAAGCTATGCCTGCAAAAACCTGTCCTTTCTGCAGTGAAATTCCCCCCAAGGATATACTTCCGGAAATAATTGGATCTCTAATTAATCTGTAATTGGCTGTCCATAAAAACTGGGCTAAGCTCTGCAGGAATACAACTATACCAAAGGTAAGTAGAATCTGGTAAACCATTTCACTACCAACCATTCTTCGAATTATTGATCTGTATACGCCCATACCGATAAAAAACATCAAGACCACTATAAATGGCAATGAAAACAATGGGTCCATACCTAATTCAGTAAAAGCCAGGTATGTAAAATACATAGATATCATCATAAAGTCTGCATGAGAAAAATTTACCATATCCATGATACCCCAAATAAGACTTAAACCAATAGAAATAAGTCCATAGACAAGACCTGCAAATATACCGCTAAATAATACTTGAAGAATTATCTGCATGTTTCCCCCTACCTTCTCTGTTTAGGTACCCGAGCGCATTTAAGCGCCCGGGTTAAGATTTCTTTTAAATTAATTTTTTAACGTTCATCCCAGCTTGGTATTGGCAGTATTGGTTCTACACTGGCAATTTCCCAAGGCCATACCGGTAGATATGTTTGATCTTGAATTTGTACAATAATACCACGACCGGTGGAAATCATGCCTTTCTCGTCAAATTTAATTCCCTCCCAGGGGAATATAATCTTATCCTGAGGAATGTCAGTTTCTCTTAAAGCAACTCTAATATCCTCGGGACTTAAAGATTTAGCACGGGAAATTGCATCAGCTATAACCAATACCCCCATAAAGCCTCGACCACTATTACCATCAAGGCCTAATCCGGTTTCTTCAATCATCATCTCATTTACCTTGGCTGTGGCCGGATTATCCAATAAGGTAGCTGCATAAACTTCTCTGCTGAGAATATAGTTACCCAAATCACCAACGGTACCAATAAAGTTTGGATCATTATGACCGGAATTTTGTGCTAACATTACCGGTGGAATGTAGTTTAAATCCTTCATCGTAGTCTGAATCAGGATAGCGTCTGATACATAACTGGCTAGCATAACAATATCAGCATCTGCTCCTTTTAATCGCATAACTTCACTGGTTAAACTGGCTGATCTGGAAGTATATGGAAGGTCAGCAATTACTTCATAGCCAAATTGTGGTGCATATTTATGAATAGCTTTTGCTACATCTGCACCCCACAGGGTATTTTCGTATAAGATAGCTATAGTTTTACCTAAATCTATGCCTTTCTCTTCATTTACTTCCACCATGAATTCAAAGAAATTTTTGGTAAACAAATCATCATCAGGCGTGCAACGGAAAAACCATTCAAAACCCCTGTCATTCAGTACCGGTGAAGTGGAGTTTGCATTCAGGAATGGTACACCGTAACGTTCTGCTGCCTGTGATGCTGTAGCTGTAACGGCAGAATTATAAGCACCCATAACTGCATGAACGCCTTCCTGGGTAATTAATTGCTCTACGGCACTCATACCTTTTTCAGCATTTGCTGCATGATCAAGAAAGATAAGTTCCAGTTTGGCACCACCAAGATTGGGGAAACCCTCTTCTTCTGCCATTGGTAGGCTTAAGCCTTCATATTTATTATTAACTACATCTGCCCCTAATTCCATTGCTGCTTTAACTAACGTGCCGGTCTGGGCAACATTTCCGGAAAGTGGCAAAGTAACACCAATTTTAACTACATCTTCTTGATCTGCAAAAACGGGGCTCAATCCCCCTG
>CAZPII010000018.1:0-18371 GCA_964586485.1 uncultured Atribacterota bacterium
CTTGTCCGGTATCAACGAATACATGAGCGAGAATAATATTAAAAGGACCATAAGGGTATTTGGCGGAAGATATGGATTATCATCCAAAGAATTTACACCTGCCATGGTCATGGGAGTATTTGATGAAATAAAGAAAGAAAATCCGATGAATCATTTTAACGTTGGCATCAATGATGATGTAACCCATAAAAGTATTATATATCCAGAACATTTTCATATTGAACCAGCTGATCGGGTTAGGGCTGTATTTTATGGATTAGGTTCAGACGGAACCGTAAGCGCCAACAAGAGTTCTATTAAAATCATCGGGGAAGAAACTGATAATTTTGCCCAGGGTTATTTTGTCTATGATTCCAGAAAGGCAGGGTCTTTAACTATTTCCCATTTACGTTTTGGCAAAGACTCAATATATTCACCATACTTGATTCAAAAAGCAAACTTTGTGGGATGCCACCAGTTCTCATTTTTAGAAAAATATGATATTTTAAAATATGCTGAGGATAATGCTGTCTTGCTGTTGAATAGCCCGTATCCTGCTGAAGAGGTGTGGGATAATATTCCCAGGGAACTTCAGGAGAAAATTATTAACAAAAAGATTAAGCTATATGCTATCAATGCTTACCAAATTGCCAAAGAGACCGGCCTTGGGGTTAGAATTAATACAGTAATGCAGACAGCCTTCTTCCTGTTAAGCAAGATACTGCCGGAGAATGCTGCTATCGATAAGATCAAAAAGTTTATTAAAAAATCTTATGGAACCAAGGGAGAGGCAGTGCTTAAGAAAAATAATCAGGCGGTTGATTTAGCCAGAGAATCTATTCAGGAGATAAAAGTACCTGCCAGTGCTGATAGTAAAATTAACAAAAGGGAAAACGTTTCTGCCGAAGCGCCTGATTTTGTACGTGAAGTGACTGCCAAAATAATAGCACAGGAGGGAGACGATATTCCGGTAAGTGCCTTTGAGCCTGACGGAACATTCCCATCCGGGACTACTAAGTGGGAAAAGAGAAATATAGCCCTGGAAATTCCTGAATGGGATTCGGATACCTGTATTCAATGCGGAAATTGTGTCTTTGTTTGTCCCCATGCAGTCATCAGGAGCAAAATATTCTCACCGGACTTACTTGCTGATGCACCAGATGGTTTTAAATCTACTGACAGCAAGATCAAGGCATTCCAGGGACAAAAGTTCACTTTGCAAATCTCCCCGGAAGATTGCACCGGTTGTGGTTTGTGTGTAGAAGCGTGTCCTGCTAAAAATAAGAATGAGCCTGGTAAAAAGGCCATCAATATGGTACCTGTGGGAAAGATTCAGGAACAGGAAAAGAAAAACTGGAAATTCTTTGAGAACATACCATTGGTTGAGAGAGAAAAATTACAGCTTAATCGGATCAGAGATTTACAATTTACCCAGCCATTGTTTGAGTTCTCCGGAGCCTGTGCAGGCTGTGGAGAAACTCCTTATTTAAAATTGATAAGCCAATTATTTGGGGATAGAATGATTGTAGCCAATGCTACAGGTTGCTCCTCGATTTATGGTGGTAACCTGCCGGCAACCCCATGGACTTATAATCAGGACGGATATGGGCCGGCCTGGTCTAATTCTCTTTTTGAAGATAATGCAGAGTTCGGTTATGGCTTTAGATTGGCGATAGACCAGCAAAGGAGATTTGCAACTATTTTATTGAAAGAACTGGAAAATGAAATAGGAGATGAATTGATTGATGAGCTTATTAACTCACCGCAGACTAATGATGAGGAAATTCAAGAACAAAGAAGAAGGGTAGGAAAATTACGTAAGAAAGTAAAAGATATTGCTAATAATGAGGCACGACAGCTGGAAAGCATTGCAGAATCACTGATACAAAAAAGTGTCTGGATAATCGGTGGAGATGGTTGGGCTTATGATATTGGTTATGGCGGCCTTGACCATGTAATTGCGCAGAAACAGAATGTAAATATACTGGTATTGGATACAGAAGTCTATTCTAATACCGGTGGACAGATGTCCAAAGCCACACCCTTAGGTGCGGTTGCAAAATTTGCCGCAGGCGGAAAACAAATGCCCAAAAAAGACTTGGCAATGATGGCTATTAATTACGGAAATGTTTATGTGGCAAGAATTGCTCTGGGTGCAGACATGAATCAGGCAATAAAAATATTTCGTGAAGCTGAGGCCTATGATGGACCTGCTCTAATTGTTGCTTATTCACCCTGTGTCGGACACGGCTATGACTTGAAAAATGCATTAACACAGCAGAAAGCAGCAGTAGCCTCTGGTTCCTGGCCATTAATGCATTATAACCCAGAATTAAAGAAAGAAGGGAAGAATCCATTCGTACTGGATAGCAAAGCCCCCAGTATACCGTTAGAAGAATATATTTATGCTGAAAACAGATACAGAATCCTGACTTATAGTAAACCCGAGATAGCCAAAGAGTACTACAAAAAAGCTCAGGAAGAAGTAATTAATCGCTGGAAAATATATGAAAAATGGGCTAAGGGTTAGGATTTTCAAAAATAAATAAAAATTAGGAGGATAAGCAAGTGATTGATTTAAGTACCAAATATTTAGGGATTCAATTAAAAAATCCTCTGGTAGCCTCTGCTTCTCCATTATGTGAGAATATCGAAAACATCAAGCAGATGGAAAAGAGCGGAATAGCTGCTGTAGTTTTGCATTCACTCTTTGAGGAACAGGTTATCCTGCAAGAAAAAGAAGTGCATTATGCTTTAACTCAACAAACAGAGAGCTATGCTGAATCATTGAGTTATTTTCCGGATATAAAGGATTACCGCTTTGCTCCTGATGAATATGTAGAATATATCGCCAAAGCGAAAAAGGCTGTTGGTATACCCATTATCGGTAGTCTGAATGGTATATCCAATAGCGGTTGGATTGATTATGGCAAGAAAATTGAAGAAGCCGGTGCGGATGCTCTTGAGTTAAATATTTATTATTTGCCAACCACAAAAAAAAGCTCATGTCAGGAAATAGAGCAAAAATACCTTGACTTGGTAAAGAGTTTGCGACAAAATATAACAATACCGATTGCAGTAAAATTAAGTCCTTATTTTAATTCCATTCCCGGTATAACCGATAAATTAGCAGAAGAAGGAGCGAATGGTTTGGTTTTATTCAACCGGTTTTATCAGCCGGATTTTGATTTGACTGAAATATCGGTTGTCCCTAATTTGGAATTAAGCCGTTCTTCGGAATTACGATTAAGACTAAGATGGGTTGCTATACTTTATCAAAAGATTAAAGCTAATCTGGCGATTACCGGTGGAATTCATACTACTGAAGATATAATAAAAGGTATTTTAGCAGGAGCAAATGTAACAATGATGACATCAGCCCTGCTGGAAAAAGGCATCCCATATATCGATGAATTGATTAAAGGAACAGAAGAGTGGCTCAGGAGACATCAATATAATTCTATTAGTGAAATCAGGGGTCTCCTAAGTCAACAAAAAGTAAAAGATAGGGATGCTTTTGAAAGAGCAAACTATATGAAGGTATTAAATTCTTATCGTTTCGAGTAATTTTTAGCTAAATGGGAATCTAATAAATCTAAACAAATTGATTAGAAAACAATATAGAGCTTTTTAAGGGAGATTGTTTTCTAAATAACAATTAACTAAATAAAATAAGATAGAAAGGTTTTTATGGAGCAGATACTTACCTTTGATTGGGCACATATCCCGGAATATATTAATCCAGTTCTAGTATCTTTCGGTCAATTTAAAATTTACTGGTATGGCCTCATGTACCCGGTGGCTTTTCTGACTGCATTTTTTCTAGTTATTTATCGGATTCGTTCAGAAAAGCTCATTTTTGAAGAGTCTACAGTATTGGATTTTCTTCTCTGGGCTATTATAATGTTGATTGTAGGAGCGAGGATAGGTCATGTTGTCTCTTCTGATTTAAGTTATTACCTGGCCAATCCCGGGAAAATCATATTACCTTTTGATTTTTCCGGAGGTTTACACTATACTGGTATTCTGGGGATGTCCTATCACGGCGGGATGATTGGCATTGTTTTGGCTTACCTGTTATTCTGTTACCAGAGAAAGATAAACCATTGGCAGTTTGCAGATATGGGAGTCCCGGCTATTCCGGCCGGTTATACTTTCGGAAGAATCGGGAATTTTATAAACGGAGAATTATACGGGAAAGTTACTGACTTACCATGGGGGATGTACTTCCCCACAGATCTGACCAATCAGCTTCGGCATCCAACTCAATTATATGAAGCCTTTTTCGAAGGAATTGTTCTATTTATTGTTCTATGGTCTTTGCGCAAGAAAAAATGGTTCAATGGATTAACATTAAGTATCTATTTTATCGGTTATGGTATTATCCGTTTTTTTATTGAGTATCTCAGAGAGCCGTCACCGATTGCCGAGCAATACCTGGGTTTTATGAACCTTGCTCAGGTTATGTCATTGTTAATGATTATTGCAGGCTTTATTATAATTATAATAAGAAAAGATACACCTTATTTGCCTATAACCCGAGGGGAGAAAAGGAATGAATAGTCAATTTATTATCTATCTAGCTATTATTGCACTGGTAGCGTTTTTATTTAAAGATGGGTATTTAAATATATAGAGAATATAAAAGTACCAGATATAAGGAAATAGAAGAAAAATCATTGCTAATAAAAAGACAGCTTTCTTCTAGAGACTTCCTAAAAACATCTGTTATGCGGTTGCGATATTATAGAATAAAGGAGAAAAATTAATGTTAAAAGATTTGGTTAAAAAAAACAGAAGTTATCGACGCTTTGATGAAAGGAAATCAATAAGCTATGATGAATTGGTAGAGCTGATTGATTTAGCTAGATTGTCTTCATCAGGTGCAAATATACAACCATTAAAGTATTGTCTTTCCAGTGAAAAGGATAAAAACGAGCTTATCTTTAGCACCCTTGCCTGGGCTCGGTATTTAAAGGACTGGAAAGGACCGGTTAAAGGAGAGAGACCCTCTGCATATATTATTATGCTGGGAGATAAAAATATTTCGAACAATTTTGGTATGGATCCCGGTATTGCTGCCCAGAGTATCTTGTTGGGAGCCACCGAAAAGGGATTAGGTGGCTGCATGTTCGGCTCAATATCTCGGGAAAAATTAAGAAAACTTTTAAATATACCCTCTCAATATGAGATATTATATGTACTGGCCCTGGGTTACCCTACCGAAAAGGTTCAAGTTGACAGTGTGGATGAAAGTGGAGATATTAAATACTGGCGGGATGAGAAGCAGGTTCATCATGTGCCAAAAAGAAGCCTTGATGAGATTATTATTTCCTAAAATAATCTTCAATAAATTTGATTAGGGAAAAACCCAAGGGGTAATTTTGAAAATAATTCGCATTATCCTGTGGTGGATTTTTATACTTTCCATTCCTGTTTTATTGGTTTCTACCGTAGTCAGATTGGAAGTCCAATTTTTGCCATTTTATGAGTATGAGTACGAAAAAAATAATATTAGCCAGGTAACCGGATTTGACAACCGTCAACTGGGGATAATTACCAGGCACTTGATACAATATTTTAATGATAAGGTTGAAAGTCCCCAGCTTATCATTGAGAAAAATAATCAGGCAATGTACTTATTCCACGACCATGAAATAATACACCTAGAAGATGTCAAAAAGGTCTTTCAATCTGTTTATAAGTTACAAATTATAGTCCTTGGTTATTTCATCTTTTATTTGTTAATAAATATTGTTTTTAGAAGAAAGAACAAGCTGATTTATTTCTGGAAAGGCTTGAGAAATGGGGCTATTTTAACTATTGGTTTATTAGGGACTTTGGGAGTGTTTGTTTTCCTAGGTTTTCACAGACTATTTGTCCAATTCCATTATTTGGTTTTTGGTGATCCCCAGAGCTCTCCCTGGATATTAGACCCCAGGACCGATTACCTGGTAATGATGTATCCCCTTAATTTCTGGCAGGATGCCGCTATTTTAGGAATTGTGACAATCTTTGGTGTCGCTATTTTATGTATTGGGTTATGCTGGATATTCTTGAGAAAATATCGTTATGCTAAAAAATAATATAATTATAATAATGAAAACTTATCCCCGGAAGATATGATCTATGTTAACAATTCCTTTTTTACTTTCAATTATTTTGAATGCATTGATAGGGACAATTCCACTAATAGGACCTATATTATCGGGCTTTTTAGTGGGAGTTATAATAGGGAAGAAATATCCGGCGATGGTTATTGGTTTTTTAGGAGCAATTATCGGAGGTGTATTCTGTCGGATTTTTCTATTATTTCCTGATAATATCTGGCACAATAATTTATTATTTTTATTAGGTGATGAATTTGCTCATTATTTTGCCAAGATTATTCAGGGTAATCCCTTTTATTTCATGCTGTATTTTGGTTTACTGGGCATAATAGGTGGATTTATAGGACAACTTGTACAAACTAAAAGCAATTAAACAGGAAAAATATTGATAATAATTAAAGGAGGAGAAAATGTCTTTAGCTATAAATGCCACTATTCCGGAAGGAATTGTACTGGCAGCAGATAGTCGCCAGTCATACCGAAATAGAAAAGGTATGGCCAGGATTGGAAGTGATAATGCATCAAAACTTTTTCAACTTAATCAAAAGATGGGTATAGCTGTAACCGGACTTGCTTTTTTACCAGAGAACGGTGTTCTGAAAAGTATTAGTAGTTACATCAAGGAGTTTATCAAAAAAAATAAGTTGGAAAATTATTCAGTAGAAAAAACCGCTGATCAATTAGTTCACTTGTTTGAAGGGAAATATGAATGGCAAAAACAGTTAGACCAGGCAAAAGATCGTATAGAAAAAGATCTGATCATGAAAAAGTGTGAAATTTTAGAAATAAGTAAAAAGAAATCTTTTATTGATTTTCGATACAAAGATTCTCATGGACATATTAGAAACGGTGTGGGAAGGATTGATCCAATAAGTTTTATAATTGCGGGAATGAACAATGATGGCACTCACCGGGTTTTTACCTGTCATATCCCCGGAGATAAAAAGAAGAATCGTGATAGCAGGGAAAAGGGGAGAGAATATGGGGCTAGTTGGATTGGACAAACAGATGTAGTTTCCAGAATAGTGCTGGGATTTGATGGAAGGATTGGAAATTTACCATTTGTTGAAGAAGCGAGCAAACATTCTGATAAGGAAATAATCGGCAGACAACTCCGAAGTCTGGAATATGTTATTCAATGGGGAACAATGACCCTTCAGGATGCCATAGATTTTTGTACTTTAATGATAGAAACAACTTCTGCTATTCAGAGATTTTCTGATGGGATCAAGGCTAATCCCGGCGATCTCCCAGGTGTAGGGGGATTGGTAGAAGTGTTGACTATTACGCCAGAAGAAGGATTCAAGTGGGTTCGTAAGAAAAAGATTACGGTTCATGATCATGTTCAAATGGACTAGTAAACATCACACTTTAGTCTTTATCCTAGTTTTTCAACTGTTTGTCGGAAAGATTTGCCTCTTTCAAATTCATTTCGAAACATCCCAAAGCTGGTTGCAGCAGGAGATAATAAAATATATGTTCCTATCTTGGCTTTGCAAAAAGCTATTTGTACTGCTTCAGACATCGTAGAACAAAACTGTAATTTATTATGTAAATATAAATCTTTTAGCCCTGAATATATCATATCTGAAGCATTATATTCCGGATGCTGGAGAATAATAAGATAGCCAATATTTTTCTTTTTTTTAATGGTTTGACATAACTGTTCATAGTTCAGTTTTTTATCCTTCCCACCCAGAATAAGTATTAACGGTTTATTTGAAAATGAATTAATGGCTGCCATTGTTGCATCCGGGGTAGTTGCACATGTATCATTATAAAAATGAATCCCGTTTAAGATACGTATCTTTTCCAGCCGATTGGGAATACCGGAGAAAGTTTTAATTCCGTTTGAAATCTGTGCTGATAACAAACCATGAATAAAACAAACATTGGCGGAAGCAAGGACATTTTCTATATTGTGGATCCCCGGGATTTGAATATCTTTTATCTGCGAAAATACTTTTTTAAAATTATCTTCCCTTTTAAAAATTAGTTTATCCCCGTTAAGATAAGTTCCTTGAGGAACTTCTTTTTTAGTACTAAACCAGAAAATATCTGCGGCTGTTTCTCTGGCAGTATCCTTTGTTACCGGGTTATCAAAATTAGTAACTAGATAATCTGATTCATCCTGGAATTTATAGATTAACTTTTCTGAATTGGCGTAATCATCAAAACCATTATATCGATCCAGATGATCGGGTAAGATATTAGTTAAAACTGCTATGGAAGGTTTGAATTTCATTTGACGAAGGCCTTCAAGTTGCCAGCTGGAGATTTCCAGCAAGACCAATGTTTCAGGTGTTATGGAAGGCAAGATATCAAAGACCGAAATACCCATATTTCCTGCATGAACAATTTTTTTTTGAACGTGAGAAAAAATATGATAGATGAGATTAGTTACCGTAGTTTTTCCTTTAGTTCCACCTACGGCAATTAAATTTTCAGAGGGGCAAATTTTCAAAAAGAGAGACAAATCAGTTTCAATGGGGATACCATTTGATCTGGCAATTTGTAGATATTTCGAATTATGTGGAACAGCAGGATTTTGAATAATCATATCTCTATTAACAAAATCATCGATTCGATGTTGTCCAAAGACATACTTGATATTACAGTCTTTTAGTTCTTCCAATGTTTCTTGAAGCTCATGTTCTTTTTTAAGGTCAGTAACCAATACCCTGGCTCCAGATTGAGTTAAAAATCGAGTTACACCTAATCCACCTCTATTTAGACCCAACCCCATAACGGTGATTTTCTTATTTTTTAAATGAGATAATTTTTTCATTTCTCTCCTATATAAATAAATTTTTTTATTTGTTATCACTATATCAGAAAAAACAACCTCTAAACAAGAGTGATTTTCTTTAACCATTATCACCTTTTTAAAAGGTGATAATGGTTAAAGAAAGGTTTTACCACCTTCTTTGAAATTGTTTTACATAAAATTTACAAAAGATTGATTGTTATTTTACTTTTCTTTGTTACTCTTTAATCAAAAATTTAGAAAAATTATTTTTCTCTTTCCGAAACTGTTGATGGAAATTAGATAATTTTCCTAAATTTTTGAGAAAAAGATTTTATCTTGATCTTGAAAGATTGCTGAAAAATAAAAAAGGAGGAATTTTTTATGAAAAGGAGGAAAAAACAGTCAGTTGGAATTTTGTCAGTGTTGGTAATTGCTTCTCTTTTTTTGTTTATCTCGTGTGGTGGGGGAGGGTTATCTCAAGAAGAAGCACCACAGGAAGGTGCTCCACCAGCACAACCGGGACAACCTGGACAACCAGCTATACCACCAGGAAAGTAAGATAGATACTATTCGGGGTTCCCAAAGTGGGGACCCTGAATAGCTACAACTATCATGCTATCCTATAACAACATATATACCAAGCGAAAATATAAACTATATAAATCAAGAGGAGGACATTTATTTTTATGACATTTAAAAAACTAATACCGGTTATATGTGTATTGCTGTTATTTGCTTTACCTGCATGGGCTCAAGAAGGTTCCGAAAAACAGTCCACCCAGCAGGAGCTTTCCCTTCAAGACCCCCAACAGCCAGAGGAACAGTTTGTTGCAGAGGTCAATGGTGAAAAAATAAACAGGCAAGAACTACAACAAAAGACCAATCTTCAGATGATAACCCAGCAATTGTTTCAGATAGATCAAAATTTTGCTCAATTCCTTAATTACTCAGAAGCGGGACAGGAATTTTTAGAAGCATACAACAGACACGTTCTGGATGATTTGATTGATGAGGTCCTGCTCCAGCAGGAGGCTGAGAAAAGAGGAATAGAGATAACCGAAGAAGATGAAGATCACTACTTTGAACAGCACATAGATACTATCAAAGAACAACAGGGGATAACTGAAGAGGAAATAGTGGAAATATTACAGCAACAGAATATCGAATCATTGGAACAGTATCAGGAAATCTTTGTGGAAAATAGTAATTTGACGATTCAAAAACTAATCCAGGAATTGACACGTGGTATAGAAATAACCGATGAGATGGCCAGAGAAGTTTATGAACAGAATGAAGGACAATTTACCGATCAGGAAGGTAATATTGCTCCTTTTGAAGATATCAAAGAACAGCTCAAAGCTCAACTTATGCAACAGGAAGAAGCCAATTCATTAGATGAGTTGGCAGAAGAATTAAGGGAAGAAGCCGAGATAGAGATATTGTTCTGAAAATGAATTAAAAAATAATAAAATAAAGAAATGAAAAATATTATGAGTGAGATACTGTTAATTAATATCCTGATATACAATTTTTCTGGTCATACCTATTAACAGTATCTCATAAAAATACTTTAAACCAATAATATAAATTTTAACCTCATTAAATAATTAAATTTGACACACCCAGAAAAGATATGGAAAAATTATATGTAAAGGTATTTAAATACAAAAATAAGAACAATAAAAATTTCAGGAGGTGTTGAAAATTAGATTAAGAGAAAATTTAACGGTAATCATTTTACTGGTATTATTGCTGGTAATAGGCGTAGCCCCACTTAAGGCTCAGGACAGTTTTAGTGAACTGCCACTTGAAAAGCTGGAAAATCCCACTGAAGTATCAGAACTGCTAGCCAATTTTTCCAGACTGGAATTCAGAATTAGGGAATTTAAGGGCGAAGACTTAACCCAAGAAACTGAGATAAAGTATCAATTTATGGGAAAAGAAGAAATTCAGGGTACCCAGGCCGACAAGGTTACCCTAAGAGGAAAAGGAATCGATCCTGTAAACGTTTGGTTTGACCAGGGCAAGATCGTACAGCTGGAGGTTGATGGTGAGCGTATCCCTGCTCAGATGGCTGATATGGTAAAAGAGAATTTGTTCAAAGCCATATTTTTCCCATTTTATTATGTGGATGAGCTTAATTTGAAAACTTTGGAAGAAACAGGAGTAACCAGAGTGAGCAGAAGCCGGGGAATGATAGGAGATACGGAAGTCGATATTATTAGGATAGAATTAGAAAAATTTTACAATATCGAAATAGAGGAATTTGAACTTGAATCAGGAATTATAAGGATAGCTGAGCTTGGAGATTTTCTAATGGTATCCGGATATGAAATAAAGACTATCAATAATGAGAAATTCGATTTTGAAGTAGAAATGGTGGAACTGCGTTAATTTTATTATTTCAATATTAGGAATACCATTGAGCAAACATAAACCAACAAAAGAGAGGAGAGCAGAAAACTCTCCTCTCTTTTGTTTTTCAGAGAAATCTGTTATCCTGTAAGCTATAATGGACTATGGTTTTTAATTTTAGTTGACGAAGAATTTAAATTATAATACAATCTATTTTAGTTTTATTTAACCATAAAAAAGATTAAGCTAAGCAATAGGATAATTTTACAAAAAAGCACACCTCTTTTGGGGGTTCTTAAAACCACCCGCTACTCGGGTGCGATCTTTACTATGGTAAGTGAGAGAAGAATGTTTTACTTCACAAATGCGCCCGTGGCTTAACTGGATAGAGCAACGGACTACGGATCCGTAGGTTGGGGGTTCGACTCCCTCCGGGCGCACCATTATATTCTCCCAGAATAATCATGTGATAACTAAAATTATTAATTAGTAATAATAGCAAGTAGTGAAAACTTGAGTTAAGAAAATCTTAATATATACAAATGATATAATGGCAGATAATATTAATCAGGTTATGATGAAAAAAGCACTTCAGCTGGCATGGGAAGCCTTTTCCCAAGACGAGGTTCCCGTAGGTGCAATCATTGTTTTAAATGGACAGATAATTGCCCAAGCTTTTAATCAGAAAGAGACATTGCAGGATCCTACTGCTCATGCCGAAATTTTAGCCATACAGCAATCATGCAGATATTTAAATAGCTGGCATCTGGATAATGCTGTAATATATGTTACCCTGGAACCATGTCCAATGTGTTCTTATGCTATTATTCAAGCTCGTTTGAAACGTCTTGTCTTTGGTGCCTATGATCCCAAAACAGGTGCTGCAGGCAGTGTTGTTAATTTATTTGAAAGACAGATATTTAACCATGAGGTCGAAGTTATAAGCGGTATTCTGGAAGAAGAATGCGGGAATGTATTAAAAAAATTTTTCCAGAATAAGAGGAAATAATTATATTTTTTACTAATTAGCATAACAGGAGAGGTGGCCGAGTCCGGTTGAAGGCGCTCGACTCGAAATCGAGTAGGCAGCTAATCCCTGCCTCGCGGGTTCGAATCCCGCCCTCTCCGCCATAACGTGATTTTCTTTATATAGATTTGTTATATACTAAAAATATAAAATTATACATAGGTGACTGGTTATCGGTGGAAAATATTGCGAAAATAAGAAAATAAATCAATCTCATTAATGAAATAATACTAATGAACTTCTATTTAATATTAGATTATATTAGATTATAAATAACTATTAAAATAACTAAAGATAAATAAGGATGTTTACCTATGAGCATTTTGTATATAGCCCTTTTAACACTTATTGCATCTACTGTGGGAACTATAACGGGGTTTGGTACCTCAACAATATTGATTCCAATATTGTTGATTTTTTTCCCACATGCAGAAGTCATATTTCTGGTAGCTATTATTCATTGGTTTGGGAATCTTTGGAAAGTTCTCCTTTTTAGAAAGGGCTTAAATTTACGTTTATTCATTCTATTTGGTGTAGTAGGACTTATAGCAAGTTATATTGGAGCTTATATATCAATTGGTTCGAATGAGCAAATGTTTCTACGCGTATTGGGAATTTTTTTAGTAATTTACGCTTCCTTTTTAATTTTTAAATCCCACTTTAAGATACCTGCAGTAAATGCTGCAGCATTAACAGGAGGAGCCTTGTCCGGGTTTTTTGCAGGCATGTTTGGTATCGGTGGAGCCATCCGCAGCATGTTTCTATCAGCATTTAATTTACCCAAGGAAGTCTACATTGCTACTGCTGGTGCCATTGGCTTACTAGTAGATTCAACCAGAATTATTACTTATTTTATAGGTGGTGTTGTACTACCAGGAATATTTTGGTATGGGTTGCTGGTTTTTATTCCAATATCTTTTTTGGGAGCTAAAATTGCAAAACATATTGTAGACAAAATTCCTCAGGATAAATTTCGCTCTGTAATTGCTATTTTTCTGTTATTAATTGGAATAAAATTAGTTTTTTGGCCATAAATTCATTTGCTTATCAGGAGTTTGCCATGTCACAAAAACCAAATCGATATAGTGATTTATGTCTATTATGTGGTGGAGAGAAATTTTTATATTATAGAAGGGATAAAAGAAAGTACTACCAATGCAAAAAATGTCATGCTATCTCTCTTGACCAGAATTCACACCTTAGTCAAAGAGATGAGATTAAACGCTATTTGGAACATAACAATGATGTAGAAGATAGCAGATATCAAAATTTTGTGAAACCCATTACTTCGGCCATTTTCAACAATTTTAATAAAAAGCATAAAGGGCTTGATTATGGCGCCGGTACCGGACCGGTTATCTCTAAAATATTGATGGCTAATTTTTACAATATTAAACCTTATGATCCTTATTTTCATAATTTTCCGGAATATTTAGAAGAAAAATATGACTATATTGCCTGCTGCGAGGTAATGGAGCATTTCAATTGGCCTTACCGCGAATTTAAGAGATTAAAGAGTTTATTAAAAGATAATGGGAATCTGTATTGCCAAACTGATCTTTATAATGACAGCATTAAATTTGAAGATTGGTATTACAAAAATGACCCTACACATGTCTTTTTTTATACCGAAAAATCAATTTACTGGATTAGAGAAGAATTTAATTTTAAAGAAGTTATTATTAAAAACCGTTTAATAACTTTCAAAAACTAGACTATTCCTGTTCTGTATATTGTAAGAATTTATAATAATAGATAATCTTGTGCTAATTTTGTGTTTAAAGAAAGAGTAAATTATTTATAATACATATCAATAGCAATAGGGAATGAAACTTTTCTATAAATAAAAATTTCTCTCAAGAAGAGCAGAAATACATTCATTTTTATTATCTACGTGGTGGTTTTAGCCATAAAAACCTAATCCTCTTTTAGAGGCTTCTTAAAGCCATCCGCTATGCGAGTGTATTGTTTACTGTAATTTCAGGAGTTGGAGTGTATGATTACGGCATATGCTGAAAAAGTCAATTTTGATGAATTGATGGAAAAATTGTCCCATGAGATTTATTTTTATCAAAATCTTCCTGTGATAAACCAAATCAAGAAGGAAGGAGAGTATCCATTTCGTATTCTGATTAGTACAGTTTTATCTTCTCGTACGAAAGATGAAGTCACAGCAAAAGCTTCGGAAAAATTATTTTTAAAAGCACCAGATCCACAAAGATTATCCCAATTACCCGAAATGCTGATTAGGGAATTAATTTATCCGGTGGGCTTTTATCGTATTAAAGCAAAAAATATAAAAAAAATTGCAAAAATACTTTTAAAAAAATATAATGGGTTGGTCCCGGATAATATGGATGATTTAATAAAATTACCCGGCGTTGGAAGAAAAACAGCAAATCTGGTTTTGGGTATTGCTTTTGATATTGATAGCATTACCGTTGACACTCATGTTCACCGAATATCCAATCGACTTGGCATTGTAAAAACAACAAAACCTGCTGAAACAGAGCAGGATTTACAAATCATTTTACCCAAGAAATATTGGATATCCTTTAATACCTATCTAGTCTTACATGGCCAATCAATTTGTAAACCCATATCCCCCATTTGTTCACAATGTAAGATTAGTTCATTCTGTCAGCGAATAAGTGTTGATACAAGCAGATGATGATAAGAAAAAAATGTCTTACTAATCTAAGTATCATTTGAATTTATTTGTAGTTAAAGTAGATTTTTTATCTAAAATGTATTAAAATAATAAACTGTCTTTTAATGTTTTATGCAAAAAAAGAAAAAAATATTTTGGTTGACAAGGTATTTTGTTCTGCTTATCATGGTAATGGCAGATCATATAAAACAAATATTTTCATAGTAAATTCTTCAATCAAAAAAATTATCAATTATGGAGAGGTACCGAAGTGGTCATAACGGGATCGCCTGGAGAGCGATTGGGCGGTTACAAGCTGCCTCGCGGGTTCGAATCCCGCCCTCTCCGCCAGACTATTTTTAAAGGAAAAAATCGATGATCGTGCTAGACGGGGAGTTAGCGGTGCCCTGAACCTGCAATCCGCTATAGCAGGGTCGAATACCTGCCTGAGGTTGTATCTTTTCAAGGTCTGACTGAAATAAGTGGTGATGAAAATCGGGTCCTATGCAACAAAGAATTGTGAAATCCGTCAGGTCCGGAAGGAAGCAGCGGTAAGCAAATCTCTTTGGGTGCCGTAGGTAAACCTGGTTGGAGCTAACTGTTTCAATATCGCTTGGGAGGATAGATCGAGGATAGGGCACGGTCATCTGTTAAATTAAAATTATATCAAAATTGTGATGGAAGTTGTAAATGACTCAATATCAGTCTATATATAGAAAATGGAGACCTCAATCTTTTGAAGATATTATTGGACAGGAACATATTACCAGAACCCTAAGGAATGCTATAAAACTTAAGCGGATTGCGCATGCCTATATTTTTTCAGGGCCAAGAGGAGTAGGCAAGACAACCACGGCCCGAATTCTAGCTAAAGCATTAAATTGCCAGAATGGACCAACAGAGTATCCCTGCAACCAATGTCAACAATGTCTTCGAATTAACAGAGGCCAATCAATGGATGTGGTAGAAATTGACGGGGCTTCTAATCGTGGTATAGATGAAATCAGAGAACTAAGAAGCAAAATCGGTTTTGCTCCAGCTGAAGGGAAACATAAGGTTTATATTATTGATGAAGTACACATGCTTACCAATGAAGCATTTAATGCTTTATTAAAAACACTGGAAGAGCCACCCAACCAGGTCTTGTTTGTGTTTGCTACTACAGCACCCCATAAGGTCCCCAAGACGATCTTGTCAAGATGTCAATGTTTTCATTTTCGGACAATTCCAGTAGAGGAAATAACAAATAAGCTCAAGAAGATAATAGAAGAAGAAAAGTTGAATGTAGATATGTCATCTCTCCGTTTGATTGCCGAGAGTGCAACAGGTTCATTAAGAGATGCAGAAAGTATTTTGGATCAGGTGATTACTTTCAGTGAAAAACAGATAACTTATGAAGATGTCAAGGAAATTTTAGGGATGATCCCGCAAAAATTTTTCTTGCAATTGATTCAAGCAATTTCTACACGAGATACCAAAGCAGGGCTCGAATTAATCAATCAGTTAGTAAAAGAGGGTGTTGACTTGCATCAATTTGTCCAGGATATGATTGTTTATACTCACCAGTTATCACTTATGAAAATATTGGGGAAAGAAAGTGCATACAGTTCTTCTCTAGGATTAGATGATCCAGAACATTTATGGGAATTGCTCAGGGGAATGGATATAAAAATAATACTTAATATTATCGAGGAATTAAACCGAATTGGGGATAAAATAAAGAATCATCAATATCCCTGGGTTTTACTGGAACTATTAGTTGTAAAGATAACCCAGATTGGAAAACAGGCTCGGGAACAGAAAAAAAATGCTGCATCTCTTTCCCAGGAAAGAGAAAAAACTCATATGCAGACAAACAAATCAAATATTGAGGAAGCCCAATCAAAAGAAAAAAAATCCATCGAAGAAAAGGTGCGTCCGGAAAGCAGAAATCAGATAAATTATCAATTTGAAGAATTGTGGCCCAAAGTTTTATCTAGAATAAAAAATGAAAGAATTTCCCTGTATGCCTTTTTAACAGCTAACAGCAATGTCTGTTTAGAAGGAAATCAACTAATAGTTACTTTTAATCGAGACTGTCTCTTTCATAAAGAAAGCCTGGAAAAAAAAGAGAATAGAAAGTTGGTTGAAACAATATTAAAGGAAGAGGCAAATAATGAAATTAAACTACAATGTTTTCTTAATGAAAACATTGTGGGGACAGATTCTCACTTTCATTTAGCTAAAAATAGAGGTAAAATAGAAACAAAGCAAACTGAGACTCAACAGTCAACTAAGCAAAAAAAACAAACAGAAAATACCGACAAAAAATCTATATCTACAACAGATATATTGGAAAAAGCCCGTGATTTGTTTGGTGGAAATATTAGCGAAGATTAAAAAAAGAGGTTAATAATATGGATATGAAATTTTTAATGAAACAAGCCCAGGATATGCAGAAGAAGATGGAGACTATCAAGGGAGAACTGGCACAAAAAGAAATTAAAATTACATCCGGTGGTGGCATGGTTGAATTAGTCATTAATGGCCAGCAGGAAATTAAAGAGATACATATTGAGCCGGATATCATTGACCCGGAAGACAAGGAAATGCTGGAAGATTTAGTTTTAGCAGCGGTAAATGAAGGGGTTAGACAATCTAAAGAGATGGTAAATGAAGAGATGAGCAAACTAACCGGTGGAATTAATTTACCGGGGATGTTCTAAAGGATTATTGATATGGCTTATCAATATACCAGACCATTAGCTAGGCTAATTGATGAATTGTCAAAACTACCCGGCATTGGACCCAAAACTGCTCAGAGGTTAGCGTTGTATATTCTGAATATTCCCAAAGAAGAAGCCGCTATATTGGCGCAATCAATCCTTACTGCCAAAGAAAAAATTAGACGATGTCAATTTTGCCATAACCTGACAGATCAAGATACTTGTGAGATTTGTCAGGACCAAAATAGAGAACATGGAACAATATGTGTGGTGGAAACTGCTAGAGATTTGATGGCTTTGGAAAAAACAGGTGGATTTAAAGGATTATACCATGTTTTAGAGGGAGCAATATCTCCTTTGGATGGTGTAGAACCCGATCACCTTACCATCAATCACCTCGTGTCTCGCCTGAAAAAAGAGAAAATCAAAGAAGTTATTCTGGCTACCAACCCCAATATTGAGGGAGAGGTAACTGCTTCCTATATTGCAAAATTAGTCAAGCCTTTAAAAATAAAAATTACCAGAATTGCCTATGGTATACCCATAGGCGGAGATCTGGAATATGCTGATGAGGTAACATTATCTCAGGCTTTAATGGGTAGGCAGTTATTTAAAAACGAGAGTTAAATTAACAAATCGGAGGATTTTCCATGAAAGAAATTACTGAAGTACGATGGCATGGTCGAGGTGGCCAGGGAGCAGTAACTGCTTCTAAATTACTGGCAACTTCAGCCCTTGCCGAAGATAAATATATTCAGGCTTTTCCTGAATATGGTCCTGAAAGAATGGGTGCCCC
>CAZPII010000019.1:0-16152 GCA_964586485.1 uncultured Atribacterota bacterium
ACCTATTTTCGGTCGATCGAGGATGTAATCGTTTTATTGCTATCCAGCTTACTCTCAATGCCTTGCAAAAGAGAAAAGATGTTCAAAATGTACTGGACCAAAAGAATATTGAATTACCGGAGAAAAAACCATTAGATGATTATATAAAATTTACCAAAGATAACAATCTCGGATTAGGTAATCCCAGCTTAGAGAAATTTGTTAATAACAATCCACATAATTTTGCTTTATATAAACTACTGGGTTGGAGTGAAGCGGTAAATAGAACTTTTCCTCATATTTCTGCCCAAATACCGCCTTTTGATGGCGTAAAAGAATGTCTGGCCTTGATGGCAAAATGTGCGGATGTGCTGGTGGTATCAAAAACGCCTTATGAGGATCTGGCAAATTATTGGGAAGCCCAGGATATTGCCCAATATGTACAGATAATTGCCGGTCAGGAAATGGGCTCTAAAGGCCATCATATTGAGATAGCCAAAAAAGCCGGTAACTACCGGGATGACCAGGTATTAATGCTGGGAGACGGCAATGGTGATTTAAAAGCCGTAAAAGCCAATAACGGCCTGTTTTACCCCGTATCCCCTGGCTATGAACAGGAATCCTGGGATCGTTTTCCGGAAGCGCTGGAGCGTTTTGTCCAGCAAAATTATCAAGGAGAGTTTGAAGACAAATTACTCGAAGAATTCAAAGAAGTATTATTGACTACACCACCATGGGAGGAAAGTGATTATAATCACATTGCTTCTTATAAAGAAAAAGAGGAAATCAGAAAAGGTTTGTATGAAAGATTTAATCCGGAAGGAAGATTACTAGTTTTGTAGGAAGCAGATGATTGCTGGTTCAGATTTCCTGTTAATAAATATTATTATATAAAAATATTGAATTTTAAATACATAATGGGAAGGTGAAGCTATGTATGATTTTTTTGTTATCGGACATATCTCACTGGATGAAAATATTTATTTGCAAGAAAAAGAAAAAAGTGTAGGTGGGGCAATCCTTTATTCCTCCTCTGTTTATGCCACATTAGGTTATAAAGTAGCTGTTTTAACCAAGCTGAGCTCACCCGACTGCCAGATTATTCGTAAATTGAATGTCCCCCAGGAGGATGTCTTTTTAATTCCTTCAGAGAAAACCACTTCTATCAAAAATGAGTATTTGGATGAAAGTCGAGAAAAAAGAATCAGCACTGCCCTGGCAACTGCCGATCCCTTTCTTATAACAGACATTCCCGAGAATATAACAGCCCGAATAATTCATCTTGCCAGCCTTATTTATGGCGAATATCAGGCTGATTTGATTCAACTACTTTCCAAAAAGGCCAAAATCGCAGTTGATGTGCAAGGATTTTTGCGTAATGTAGGAGAAAAGGGAAAATTAGTTTATAAAAATTGGAAGGACAAAAAAAATTATCTGCCCTATATAGACTATCTGAAAACTGATGCCGCAGAGGCAGCATATTTAACCGGGGAAAACAGCACCCGGAAAGCTGCCAGGATATTACATCAATGGGGTGCCAAAGAAATCATGATTACCCATCACACTGAGGTTCTGGTTTATGATGGAAAGAATTTTTATAATTATCCCCTGAAACCAACAAATTTATCCGGCAGAACCGGTCGTGGTGATACCTGTTTTTCCTCCTATCTTTCCGAAAGATTGGATAAAAACATTGAACAATCCTTATTATTTGCTGTGGCCTTGACCTCTATCAAATTGGCAAATCCCGGGCCATTTAGAGGAACAAGGACAGATGTCGAGCATTTCATCAGGAATAATTACTAAAAATTATAACTTGATTGAGGGATTTCATATATCCAGCTAATTATAAAATGGATCAATAAAAATATTAAATATTCTTGTTTTTTAAAATTTGCATCCATTCTTTATTTGTATGATTTTGTAAACAGTAAGTACACTTACCTCCAGGTTATCAAATAATTATCAACTAAATTCGTTGACAAATGCAATTTATATTGCTAAAATTTAAAAATACAATATATATTGTATTATTAAATTTACAGGTAAATATTATGATATTTAACAACAATGAAAATCTTTTCCAATACTTTGAGAATCATTTTGATGAATTTACTTCCACCCAGAAAAGCTTTATAAGATATTTGATAAACAATAAATATGAAGCTCCTTTTTTGTCTGCCTATGAAATTGCTAATAAAATTAATGCAGATTCTTCTACTTTGGTTCGTTTTGCTCAAGAAATAGGGTATAAAGGATATCCGGAATTACAAAAAGATTTAGGACAAAATGTGATTAATGAAATGAGATATTCCGGTCAATTAGAAAAAGCTAGACACTACAGAAAACCACTAGAAAAGAATATCATACAGCTTTCTTTAAATAAATCATATAAAAATATTTTAGATTTATTAGAAAATGTTGATGAAAAAGATATTACCCATTTTTCCAGGGTTATCTGTTCTGCCCGCAAAAAGGTGATTGTTGCAAATCGCAGTTCTTTCTCTGTGGGTCATTTTCTATACTTTGAATTAAAAAAAATCATTTCAGATGTTTCTTTTCTTAGTGATTATGATCATGGATATTATGATACTCTTGAAGGCTTGGATAAATCGGATTTGATTATTGCGATTAGTGTTCCACGTTATACCAGAATTACTATTGATTTTGCGGATTATGCAGCAAAACAAAAAGTGAATGTAATTTCTATTACAGATACCCGTATTTCTCCACTTTTTGCGATTTCTTCATTTTGCTTATTGGCAGATACACAAAGTGCTACTTTCCATAATTCAAATGTTCCCCTCATGGCTTTAGCTGATGCAATTATTGCAGATGTTTTCGACACGAACAGAGAGATGGCCATTGAACGCCTGGAAAGAGAAGAGAAGATATTGAAAGATAACAAAGTAATTTTTTATGAAAGAAGAAATTTAAAATGAAAGGAATTAAAATATGAAACATCAACCTAACAAATTAAAAAAGAAATTGAAAGAAGGTAAAGTCACCTTTGGTAGTTCTATTAATGCCTTTAGCCCAAACCTGGTAGAGTTAGCTGGATTTTGCGGATTAGATTTCTGCCGCATTGATAACGAACATGCCTGGCGTCAGGACGAGAGCCTTGACCACATGATGAGAGCAGCAGAAGTGGGAGATATCGTTGCCCTCCCCAGAATCGATAAGGGTAACCCCTTCCTTATTCGCAAGGTCTATGAAATCGGAGCAAAAGGATTCATTATTCCGGATATTCAAAATAGCAAGGAAGTGGAAGAAGTTATTAAAGCATCCAAATTTCCTCCCTTAGGTAATCGGGGTTATAGTGGGAATTGTTTCTCCGGAGGCTATGGAACAAAAGCCGGAGAGGAATGGATTAAATGGAGCAATCAAGAGTTATTGGTAGGCATAATGATTGAAGACCCAAAAGCAATCGATGATATTGATGGGATAATGTCTTTAAAAGGTCTTGATTTTGTATTGTTTGGCCCTGCTGATTATTCACTTAATATCGGGTTGCCTGCTCCTAAAAAGAATCATCCTAAGGTACAGGAAGCATTAAAAAAGACAATTGAAGCGGCTAAAAATAATAACAAGCATGTCATGATTGGTGTGGGTTATCCCTGGGAAGAAGAGGCTCAAAAGTATATTGACATGGGGTGCCAGATGATTGAAATTGGTCATGATTATTCCATATTAAAGACAATTTGGACAAATACAATAAAGGGATTTAACTAATTTAATTATTTCTAAAAAATAGAAAAGAGGGGAGGGGTAATAAAAATAATAATTGGTTAAGCAAAATATATTGATAAATTTGGGAGGTATTATAGTATGTATAAAAAGATATTTCGTTTAGTAATTTTGACATTTCTTTTAATTTGCCTATTAATTGGATTAACATCTACAGTAATGGCAAATTATCCGGAAAAAGATATTAGAGTTGTAGTGCATGTTTCTCCCGGTGGTGGTACGGACACGATGATCAGATTAGTCACTAAGTATATGGGGGAAAAATTAGGTGTTAATTTCATTGTGGAAGATTATTCAGGTGCCGGCGGACAAATTGGTTATACAACATTAGCCATGGCAGAACCGGATGGATATACTATTGGTACAATCACCACAATGAGCATTGTTACCATGGAATTAACCAGGGAAGGAATTGAATTTTCACTAAAAGATAGTTTTGCCCCGGTTGCCAGAATTGTATATGATCCTTCTGCTGCTGTTGTACCTGTTGACAGTTCCTTTGAAACTATGGATGATTTAATTGAACATGCCCAAGATAATCCACTGAAAATCAATGTAGGTGGAACAATGCTTTGGGGTACACATCATGTGCATGCTGCATTATTGGAAAATGTAACAGGTGCCCAATTTACCTATATACCCTTTGACGGAGTTGCTGAAACACGTTCAGCCATCCTTGGTAAACATATTGATGTTGGTATGAGTGGTGTTACCGAATGGTTACCGTTAATCGAAGAAGGTCAGATCCGGTGTTTAGCAATTGCCGGTAATAAACGTATGGATATTCTACCTGATGTTCCAACTTATAGCGAGTTAGGATATGATTTTGAAGTGGGCTCAAATCGAGGATTAGCAGCCCCTGCAGGTACGCCTGCAGAATATATTCAGATATTAAGCCAGACAGTGTCTGAAGTATTGGAAGATCCTGAATTTTTAGAAGAGGCTGAAAGAATAGGTATTACTACGATCATAAATTACCTTGATGGTCCAGAATTTCATGATTATCTGATTAATTTGCAAGGCAACATGGAAGAAGTGCTGGAAGAAGTACAGTAATTAATAAATTGGGTTGCGGTATTTTAGAAATACATTCTCTAAAAGCAAGAAATTTAAATTTCTTGCTTTTAGAGAAACAGCAAAAGGGAATGTTATGAAAAGAATAAAAGAAATCACCATTGATTTTTATATCTATCTAGGATTTATAATATTAGGTTTATTTATAATCTGGCAGTCAAGTGATTTAAGATCTGCTTCTGCTTTATTTCCGAGACTGTTAAGTTACCTGATCCTGTTATTGAGTGTTACGCTTCTTTTCTTAAACTTTATCCATAAGAAAAATCTATTAACAGAAGAAAAATCCGAATCCCCTAAAAAAACAGAAATCAAACCCAAGAAAGATCCCCTTTATTTTGAACTTATTCCTTTAGTGATCATTTTCTTTTGTATTTTATTTTTATTATTATTTCAAAATATTGGATTTGATATAAGTGCTTTTATTACGATTTTTGCGATCATGGTTTTTATGAATAAAAAAGAAGGATTGCAAAAATACTATCTTGCCATATTGATTCCGTTGGTAATTATTTTATTATTCAAATATGGTTTAAATTTAAGGCTTCCACTATTTATTGAAAAATTTTTTTAGAAAAGATTATCGAATGAGGTTTCATATTCAATGATAAATTATTTTTTCGATGGTATTTTAAACCTATTGAACTTCAATACAATCATTCTTATGTTTTTTGGTGTTTCCTGGGGTATTTTAGCAGGTGCTTTACCGGGGTTTGGTGCAGCTCTTGCCATGGCATTATTAATTCCCTTCACATTTGGCGTTAATCCAAATCTTGCTTTACCGATGCTGGCAGCTGTTTATGCCGGGGCTATTTATGGTGGAAGCATCACTGCGATAATGGTGGGTGTTCCCGGCACTTCTTCTGCAGCTGCTACAGTTGCTGATGGATTTGCCATGACACAAAAAGGTGAAAGTCAAAAAGCGCTGACGACCTCTATTTCCGCTTCAACAATTGGTGGAATTTTTGGAGGATTTGTCTTGTTGTTTTTTGCCCCTATATTGGCGAAAGTTACAGTCATGTTTGGACCTGCAGAAAATTTTGTATTAGCTATTTTTGGACTCACCTTGATTGCCACTCTGGCAGGTAGTTCTATCATGAAAGGATTATTAGCAGGTGTGTTTGGTTTATTATTGAGCACTGTAGGTATTGATGTAGTTGCTGGTGCTAGTCGTTTTACATTCAACCAAATGTATCTCTATGACGGATTTCCCCTCATTCCATTGATCCTTTCTTTGTTTGCTTTTCCTCGTTGCATGCTTATGTTAAAAGATAGTTTTCAAAAGAAGCAAATTACCTTAAGTGGAAAAATAGGAAAGGATATAGGTCCGAGTGTTTCGTTCCGAGAATTAATTAGCTACTGGAAAACATTATTACGTTCCAGTGTTATCGGTACAATTATTGGAATTATCCCTGGGGCAGGAGCGAATATTGCCTGCTGGATAGGATACAGTGAAGCAAAAAGAAATTCAAAAAACCCCGAAAGTTTTGGTACTGGAATAACAGAAGGAGTTGCTGCGGCCGAAGCAGCTAATAATGCAGTCCAAGGTGGTTCAATGGTACCCTTGTTAACACTGGGAATACCAGGGAATGCTGCTTCAGCAGTGATGTTGGGTGCTTTAATGATTCACGGACTGATTCCTGGCCATGAGCTTTTCACTAGATATGCAGATATAACCTATAATTATATTGTAGCAGTCATTTTAAGTAATTTTATTATGTTTGCATTAGCATTTTATGCTAGTCGATTCTTTGCACGCATTGCAACCATTCCTTTATATATCTTAACACCAGCAATGCTAATTATTACATTATTGGGCTCTTATGCCAGCCGCCAATATTTCTTCGATGTCTGGGTGACCATCGGATTAGGCACCATTTGCTATTTCCTTACACTAGCTAAATATCCTATGCCTTCAATACTTCTAGGCGCAATATTAGGACCGATTGCTGAAAAAGGCTTTAGACGGGCGTTGTTAATAAGCCATGGGGACTGGACTATTTTCTTCACACGACCTATTTGTATTATCATGATCATTTTATCAATCTTGTCAATTTTTGTTGGATTAAAAATGAACAAGGGCAAGAAAAGTTCTTAAGAATTTTAATGAATGCATAGGAGACAAAAGATGAATAAAAATACAGTTTTACTTACCGGACCTGTTTATGAAAAAGCATTAAAAAAATTAGAAGCAAAAGCAGATGTGCAATTTATAAAAAAAGGAGTAAGTGAAACAGAAATAATCAACCTTATAAAAAAACAAAAAATAACTATTTTGATAGTAAGAGGTGGCAAAATCAATAAACAAGTTATTAATTCTGCACCTAATCTAAAAGCAATTATAAAGCACGGGGTTGGCGTAAATAACATTGATATTAAGGAAGCTAAAAAAAGGAATATCCCTGTTTTCTATACACCTAATGCAAATTATGAATCGGTTGCAGAGCATGCTTTGGCACTTATATTGGATGTAACCAAACATATTTGCTGTTATAATCAGGAAATGAAAAAAACCAAAGAATGGTGCCAGAGAAAATTTCAACCAATTGAACTCAAAGATAAAACAGTTGGGTTAATCGGATTAGGTCGGATTGCCAGAAGGTTAAGCGAATTTATGACACCATTTCCAGTAAAAATATTTGCATATGATCCTTTTGTAGAGCAAAAAGACATACCACACAACGTTAAAATGGTTAACTTACTTGATCAATTACTTCGTGAATCTGATATTATAAGCATTCATTGCCCCTTAACGAGTGAAACAGAAAATCTAATTGATGCAAATAGAATATCAAAAATGAAAAAAGGTGTTTATGTAATAAATACTGCACGGGGGCCTATTATTGATGAAAATGCATTAATTAGTGCACTTAAAAATGGAAAAATTGCCGGAGCAGGTTTGGATACTTTTGCTCAGGAACCTTTATCAGAATATAGCGCTTTGTATGATTTAGAAAGTGTGGTTCTTACACCACATATCGGCGGAACTGCCAGAGAATCTTTCATCAGAATGGGAGAAGAAGCAGTAGATATGGCCATTAAAATCATTGAAAACAGAAAAAAAGAAATTAATTCGGAAAACATTGTTGCATTTTAGCAAATTCTGAAAGAAAATTGTAGGTTAAGTCTATGGAAGTATCTAAAAAAGAAACTTATATCAGTATAGAAAACTTAAAACAGTTTGCCAAATCCGTTTTAATGAAATTAAATCTTTCCGAAAAAGATGCATATATCATAGCAGATTCATTAACCTATGCCAGCAGTAGGGGCATTGATTCACATGGAATTATTCGTTTACCATACTATATAGAACGTTTGAAAATAGGTGGGACAAAAAGAAATCCGTGTATCAATATCATTTCAGAACATAATGGAATTGTACTTGTAGATGGAGATAATGGAATGGGACAGGTGGTTGGATTTTATGCCAGCACTCTGGCAATACAAAAAGCAGAAGAATATGGTATTTCCATTGTAGTTGCAAAAAACAGTTCTCACTATGGTGCAGCCTCTTTTTATACCACAAATATTGCAAAAAATCAAAAAATAGGCATGACCGCTTCCAATACAACTCCGGTGATGACAGCCTGGGGAGGTGCAGAAAGACTGATCGGGAACAATCCGTTCAGTATCGTAATACCGTATAGAGATAATCGTTTTATTGTTTTGGATATTGCCATGAGTAGAGTTGCGGGTGGAAAAGTAAGATACTATGCAAAAAACAATGAAAGTATTCCTAAAGGATGGATTGTTGATTCAGAAGGTAGAGATACAACCAATCCAAATGATTTACCAAATGGTGGCTCTCTTCTTCCTTTCGGAGAACATAAAGGATTCGGGCTGGCGATTATGTTGGAACTCTTAACAGGTGGATTAACTCATGGTGCAATGCTAAGTAGTGTGAACTCCTGGTTAAAAAAACCGGATATCCCTACAAGTATGTCCCAGTTATTTATAGCAATTGATTTCAAAAAAATAATAGAAGAAGAATTATTTTACCGGCAGATAGATATTTTAATTGATGAGATAAAAAATTCTAAAATTGCACCGGGCTTTGAAAAAATTTATATTCCAGGAGAAATTGAATCAGAAATTGAAGAAAGAAGAAAAATTCAAGGAATTCCAATAACACCTGAGATATATAGTGATCTGAGAAAATTAAGTAAAACATATCAGATCGATCTCTCCTGCTAAAATAAATTTAATTTAGCAAAACATTGAACCGTCTTTAACTCTATCATTTACTTTCCCTGTATTTAACGTTATATTATATATAATGTATCTATTTGATTGATTAATTACTTAGTTAATCTGTTTAATTAGTTTTGCAAGGGAGAATTGACTGATGAGAATAACCGATAATTTAGTTAAGTGGATAGTAAATACCAAATATGAAGATATTCCCAGGGATGTTATTCATGAGGCAAAGAGATCTTTATTTAATTGGCTTGGAGTAGCCATAGGTGCCTGTTACCATCCCTCGGTAGAAATAATCTTATCCCTGGCTGATGAAGTAGGTGGTAAAGAGCAAGCAAGTATTTTAGGAAGAAAAGAAAAATTAAATGTTTTATTTGCTTCTTTAGTAAATGGCATGACCTCACATATCTTTGATTTTGATGATACACATTTAGAGACGGTCTTACATCCCAGTTCACCTGTTGCCCCGGTAGTCTTTTCCTTAGGAGAGCTATATAATTTAAGAGGTGAAGATCTCTTGACGGCATTTATATTAGGAGCAGAGGCAGAGTGCAGGATTAGCCAGGCAGTTTGTCCTGATCATTATAATGTTGGTTGGCATGTAACTGCTACAGCAGGAAATTTTGGAGCAGCAATAGCTGCCGGAAAAATATTAGGTCTTGATGAGGAAAAACTTGGCTATGCCATTGGAATTGCAGCAACTCAAGCTTCAGGGTTAAGAGAAATGTTTGGCACCATGACCAAACCTTTTCATCCCGGGAAATCTGCCATGAATGGCTTACTAGCTGCTATGTTAGCAAAAAAAGGTTTTACCAGTTCTCTGCAGGGAATTGAAGCGAAAGCCGGGTTTGCAAATGTATTATCAACCAAACAAGATTATTCCCGGATTACAGACAAATTAGAAGAGAATTGGGAATTATTAAAAAACTCTTATAAACCATTTCCCTGTGGAATTGTAGCTCACCCCACAATGGATGGTGTTCTAAGAATAAAATCTAAATATAATAAATTTAAAATACAAGATATTCTAGAAATAAATTTATATGTCAACAGACTTGTACCTATATTGATGGGCAAAGAAGAGCCTCAAACAGGTCTGGAATCAAAATTCAGTACCTATCATTGTGCTGCTGTTACACTATTGGATGGCATGGCCGGAGTAGAGCAATTTTCTGATAAGCGGGTTTTACAGGAAGATGTTGTAACCCTCAGAAAAAAAGTTAAATTATTGGTTAAAGAAAACATCCGGGAAGATGAAGCGTTTGTTGAAGTGCTTCTTAATAATGGTACGATATTGAAAGAACATGTTGATCATGCCATTGGAAGTATCTACAATCCCATGAGTGATGAGGATTTGCAAAAGAAATTTTCTGAAGTGACCAAATTTATCTTAACAAAGAAAAATATTCATAATATTACTAACTTAGTATACAACCTGGAAAAGTCACAAAACATTAGAGAAATCATAGCCGAATGTACAGGTTAATTAAATTGAACGGCAACCAACAGGCCTAATAATATCTAAAAATAAATAACTTTTTACAATTTTAGGAAATATAAATAGATTTATAGTATAAACTAATGGAGCAGGGATGAGGAGGTAGTAGATAACATGTTAAAAATAGGCTTTTATCAATATAGTCCAAAATTCAAAAGTGTTGATGAGAATATCGAGAAAGTTGTCCAAAAACTTAACAACATTGACGCTGATATCATGGTATTACCGGAACTCGCTTTCACTGGTTATAATTTTTCTGACCGGGATGAATTAACAGATGTGGCAGAAGTTCCTCATAATAGTAATATTGTGAAGGAATTAATAACATTATGTTCCCGGAATAATTTTTACCTGGTAACCGGCTTTGCTGAAAAATCGGGATCCAAGATATTTAATTCCTCCCTCTTAATCGGTCCCGACGGTTTGCTTGACATATATCGAAAGATTCATTTATTCAACCGGGAAAAATTATACTTTGATCCCGGAGATACAAATTTAACAGTCAATAAAATTAAAGGTGTAAAGGTCGGCATGATGGTATGTTTTGATTGGGTTTTCCCGGAAGTAGCCCGGTCATTAGCCCTTCTCGGTGCCACTGTTATCTGTCATCCCTCAAATTTAGTATTAAATTATTGCCAGAATGTTATGCTGACCAGATGTCTGGAAAACAGAGTCTTTGCCGTAACGGCAAATCGCATCGGTGAAGAAAAGAAAGCACACGATAACCTGAAATTTACCGGACAAAGCCAGATTGCAGACCCAAAGGGTAATTTACTGTTCCGAGCAGATGCTGACCAGGAAATCCTTTCTATCTACGAGATTAACCCGGAAGATGCCCTGGATAAATATATCACCAAATATAATCATATCTTTAATGACAGAAGACCCGAATTTTATAAAAATATTTTTTAATCCTTACTAATTACTACCAAAAAATAGGGTACCTTTATTACGGATGTTGTATTTCCCACAATTCTATTTAACTTTACCAAGCCTGATAATATAAAATATTTGACAGAGAGGTATTAATAGTATAATATTTTTAGCTATATTTAGATATAGTTGACTTAGGTATTATACTCGGCAATATATTACGATAGAAATCCATATAGTTATAAATATTTTTTAGCGAACTTACACAGTAGAACCCATTAAACAATTAATCCCAAATAATATATTAAGGTAGTCGTTCTGTATGGAACTTATTGTATTAGTTATAACATTCTTTGTACTTCTTCTGTTGGGCATTCCTGTAGCAATGACTATGTTTGGCTCATCATTAATTTATATCCTGCTTGATCCAACTATCAAATTAGCCAACGTCACTACCAAAGTATTAAGTAGTATAAGCAGCTATTCTTTACTGGCCCTACCCTTATATATTATGGTTGGAGAAATAATGAACTCTGCGGGCATAACCAGGAAATTGTTTAATCTTCCCTTGAGTATTATAGGACATGTGAAAGGTGGATTAGCTCATGTCAATATTCTAGCTAGTATGATTTTTGCGGGCATGTCTGGAGCAGCAATAGCAGACACCGCAGGTTTAGGCAAAATAGAACTTCAATCAATGGAAGAAGAGGGATATGATAAAGGATTCAGTGCAGCTATTACAGCTGCTTCATCCACAGTAGGACCTATTATTCCACCGAGTACTACTATGATTATTTATGCTGTTGTAGCAGAGGTTTCAGTGGCTAGGTTATTTATTGGTGGTTTTTTGCCGGGGATTATCATTGGAGCTTTAATGATGCTCTATGTTCGGTTTATTGCTGCCAGGCAGTACAATTTACCTGCAAGAACAAAAGCTAGTATAGAAGAAATTATAAAAGCAATTAAGGAAGCTTTTTTCCCTTGTCTAACCCCAATTATCATCATTATGGGCATTGTTACCGGTATTACTACTGCAACAGAAGCAGGTGCAATAGCTGTAATATACACTTTGGTATTAAGTTACTATTATAATCGTTTTTCAATCAATGATTTTTTAAACATTATTAAAGCTTCGGCATATACTACCATTAAAATATGTTTTATTGTTATTGCTTCGGGGCTTTTTGGCTGGGTGATTACTCTGGCTCAGATTCCTACTCTGATGTCAGAATTTTTATTAACTGCTGGAGTGAGCAAGTGGATTCTATTAATTTTGATTAATTTTTCCCTGCTATTCTTGGGTTGTTTTTTAAGTATTACTTCAT
Source organism: uncultured Atribacterota bacterium (assembly GCA_964586485.1). Classification (GTDB taxonomy): domain Bacteria; phylum Atribacterota; class Phoenicimicrobiia; order Phoenicimicrobiales; family Stramentimicrobiaceae; genus CAYWJZ01. The sequence goes on from CAZPII010000019.1 coordinate 12,691, forward strand.
CAATACTAATTGCCACGCCAACTTTAATCGTACTTGCTCATGTTTATAATATAGATTTAGTCCATTTAGGCATTATTATGACGCTTAATTTAACAATTGGCTTACTAACTCCACCTGTAGGATGGAATTTATATATTGTTAGTGAATTGGCAGGGATTTCATTTGAAAAAATGCTCAAAAGCGTTATACCTTTACTAATACCCCTATTTATTGCTTTGATTATTATTACTTATTTACCACAAACAGTATTATGGCTGCCAAATTTACTTTTTCAATAAATTAGACAAGGTCGGAAAAATCGTAAAATACGATTAATAAAAATAAATGGAGGATGTTATGAGAAAATATTTAAGTGTAGTATTCGTAAGTGTGTTGTTGTTGACTTTTTCTATGGTATGTGCATCCATTATGGCAGAAGATGCAGTTGAACAAGGTGAGCCCATAACACTAAAACTCGCAGTTGAAAGTGCCGTAGGAACCCCGGGTGAATTATCTGGTCAGGACTTTAAAAGAATAGTAGAAGAAAGATCTGAAGGTCAGATCAAAATAGAATATTATCCGGCCGGACAGTTGGGAACAGGAGATGATTTGACAGAAGCGCTTCAGGTAGGGTCAGTGGATATGGCTTGGAGAGTATTAGATTGGTATTCAAAATTTGAGCCAGGATGGAATGTGCTCTTGCTGGGCTTTTTATTCAAAGACGAGTCTCATTTTAGCTCATTTTTAGAAAGTGAAACACACGCAGAATTCAAAGAAAATTTGGTTAACAAAGTCGGGATTCGTTTAATTGCTGATAATGGAATAGGTTCCCCAAGAGTTGTTGTAGCAAAAAAACCGGTAATATCGCCCAGTGATATGCAAGGAATAAATATGCGGGTTCCGGGAATTGAAATGTATCAAAAAACCTGGCGTGCAGTTGGGGTAAATATTGTATCCATCCCCTGGGGTGAGGCTTATATGGCACTTAGCCAGGGAATAGTGGATGCTTTGGAATCTCCTCTTGGATCAATTTACGGTATGAAATTTCATGAAGCGGCTAAAAATATTTCCTTAACCAATCATCTATACAGCTTATATGTTATGGCCATTAATGAAAATCCGTACCAGGGATTAAGCGAAGATTTGCAGCAAATATTAACAGAAGCTGCCGAAGAGGCCGGAGAATTGTATGTACAATATGATAAGGAATCAGTTAGAGAAAGAAAACAGGAAATGATAGAAGAAGGAGTAAACTTTATAGAAAATCCTGATATTGAAGCTTTCCAGGAAAAAGTATCTCCTTTAGCTGAAGAACTGGAAAAAGAAGGAATGTGGCCGGAAGGGCTATATGATTACATCCAAGGACTGAAATAATATTTATTCTTTTGTGGTTAGCGGCAGAAATAATCCAGTCGCTAACCACAAAAGAAGAAAAATAATCTCTTTATCAAAAGGTTAAACAGAATGTATCAGAAATTTAAAAAAATCCAGAGAATCTTCTTAAAAATTTTTATGATAATTGTCTATGCTTCCTATGTGATTATTCCATTTTCTTTATTTATTCAAGTGGTTTTTAGATATTTATTCAAGTGGCCTTTATTGGGCATAGAGGAAATAGCCACGGTTAGTTTTATCTGGATGATAATCTTTGGAATTGCGGTACTATTTAAGGAAAAACGTTATATCGTTGTTGATGTATTATCTCAGAAATTTTCCGGAATTTTAAAAAAAAGAGTTACCCTGATCAATGATATTATCATGGCAATAATCCTGGTGTTGCTCATCTATAGTAGTTATATTTCAATACCATTTCTTAAATATTACAAATCTGTAGCCTTAGGAATTCCAAAATCAGCTCATACAATTGCATTCATTGTTAGTTTAGTTTTTATGCTCATTTCATCTATTGAATCAATCTTTTTAAATGTAAAACAAGGACTTTAAATGAGAGTAAAAAATATTAATACAGACATTACTATAGTCGGCGGGGGCATAGCGGGGGTTATTAGTGCAATTTCTGCGGCTAATAAAGATATTCGCGTCATATTGATAGAAAAGAATCATTTTCTTGGTGGTATAACAACAGCCTCTCAGTTAGGTGAAATGAATGCTACTTCAAAAAACGGGAAAAATTATCTTTCTGAAACAGGGAAGAAAATTATTACGAATTTAAAGAAAGAAAAGACGGCATTGTTATTTAAAAATGAACCGATGACCTCAAATCCCCAAATTAAAGTTGATAGAATAAGATACAATGGTGAATATCTAAAAATCATATTAGATAAAATGATTAGAGAAAAGGGAATTGAAGTTTTTTTTAACAGTAATGTCAGCGAGATTGATATTATAAATAAAAACCAGGTTAAATCTAGCATAGTCACAAATTATGAAAAAATAAACATTAAGAGCAAATTATTAGTGGATGCCACAGGAAATGCAGAATGTATATATCTTTTAAAAGGGCAGACAATTGTAAATAAGAAAAAAAAGAATCAGCCTGCTACGTTGATTTTTAGAGTTGGTGGAGTTGATATTAATAAGGTTAAAAATATAAATATGCATAACCTTCACAATATTATCTTGAAGGGATATAGCCAGGGTACCCTTCCGGGAAAAATCTTGGCGCTTTCAGAGATCCCAGGAACCAGCGAAATAACTGTTAATGCCACCAGAAGTATAAATATAAATCATGAATCAGTTCAGGATATTTCGGAAGCCTTAATGAAAACCAGAAAGCAAATATATGATATAACAGTTTTTCTCAGAGAGAATCTGGAGGGATTTAAAAATGTCTACATATCTTCAATAGGTTCACATATCGGGATTAGAGATCGAAGAAGGATAACAGGTGTTTATGAATTAAAAGGAGAAGATATTATAAAAGGAAAAAAATTTAGTGATGCTATTGCCATAGGCATTTATCCTGTAGATATCCATAAGAACAAAAACGGCGCTGTTGAATTTACCGAAATAGAAGGAAATGGGTTTTATACTATTCCCTATCAAAGTTTAATTACCCGAGAATTTAATAATGTAATTGTAACTGGAAAAGGCATTGCAGCAGATAATGTTGCTTTTGGATCAATCCGCGTTCACGGGACTGTTATGAATATTGCTGAGGCAACAGGTACAGCTGCTTATTTGGCTATCAGGCAAAATAAAAATTTTAAAGAAATAGATATAATTGAACTACAAAATATCCTGAAAAATAAAGGAATGAATATATAATACTAAAATGACTTTAAAGGGTCATTTCTGATAAACTTCTCCACTTATATCTGAATAAACTTGAATTACTGGAATATTGATTTTTCCGTTTTTGCATACTTACACTCTTCCAATTTTGCATGTATTTTATAGTCAATTTTTTAACTGAAAACCGTCAACATCTTCATTTCCTCCTCATAAGGGATGGATTAACCCTTCTTTTATTTCCTCCCCCTCGTACGATAGTAGGGAGTATAAAATAGAATAAATTAATTA
>CAZPII010000020.1:0-8224 GCA_964586485.1 uncultured Atribacterota bacterium
TTTTTCACCTGAAATCCAAAGAGTTATATTACTTGGAAATATTCAGTTAAAATATGAGAAAAAATCATAAACAGAACTAACCAGAAAAAATGAATCCCTTTTAGGGGTCTTAAACCTAACCGCTTTGCGGGGGCGATATTTATTCAGGTATTATAGATTGAAGATAAGAAGAGGGAGCCATTACATACATTTTCAACGAATCCTCCCAGGGCAGGACATCTTTATCCAATTATATGATCCTATCTACTCTTCTTGTTTTATTCTCTTAAATAGCATAGTATTAAAGTAATATATTTATCGTTATGGCTATACCAAATTTTTAGAGGATAAAAAATGTGCTTAGAATGAGCACAAGTAATCAGACCATTTAAAATCTACTTGAAAAAAATGATTAAAATAGTTATTTTAAAAGAAGGGTGTGTGAAGAAAGAAAGAAGTGAAAAAAAACGCGGAAAAGAGGTATTTAAGTATGAAAAGAATTCTTCAAAAAAACAATCACTATTTTCTACTAATATTTTTCATTATTATGGTAAGTTTTTTGGTTAGTTGTGACGGGATTACTCCTGATAGCAATACCATCAACGCAACTGCCGGAGCAGGTGGCAGCATTGAGCCTTCGGGAACAATTACGGTCAATAAAGGGGAAAGCCAGACTTTCACAATTACTCCAGAGGAGTGCTACCAGGTTGATGATCTCCTGGTAGACGGTGTATCAGTAGGTTCGGTTACCTCTTATACCCTTGTAAGTATCCAGCAAGACTATACGATTCAAGCTACCTTTGTTTTAAGTCCAGGAATAAAAAACATTGATATTGGAATTGAATATCCTACGATTCAGGCAGCTATTGATGCTGCCCAAGACGGAGAAACCATTGTTGTTTGCCCGGGTATCTATTATGAAAACATTGAATTTGATGGTAAGGACATTATATTGCAAAGTACCGATCCCACAGACCCTGATATCATAGCTGATACGATTATTGACGGGGAAGAAAATGGTACTGTCATTCGGTTCGCTGGAGGGGATACCTCGACTATAAAGGGATTTACCATCCAAAATGGAAATGCAATCTATGGCGGAGGTATTGATATAGGTAGTAGCTCACCAACCATCGAAAATAACATCATTACCAATAATACAGCGACAGGCCTTGGAGGCGGTATTAGAGTAGTCCAAAGTTCTCCAACAATTAGCAATAACCAGATTATCGACAACATAGCAGATGCCTATGGTGCCGGTATTTATATAAATTGGGATAGTGAACTTTTGCCTACTGATGCCCGCCCTGCAGGCTGGGGCACTGGCAGGGAGAATATACCGACAGCTGCACTGGATGATCCTGCAGAAGATGTAGAATATGAAATTACCGGAAACATTTTTCTAGGGAACCAACAGGGTACTCCTTTAGTTTATAGCGAAGGGACACATGTCTATTTCCATTAAGCTGAGGTCGCTGAAATACCTATCCTCTTTTCTTCTAAGAAAAGAAAGTGGATATTTAAAATAAAGAGATCTTTTCCTTTAAACTTTTGGCTTATATTACTTATATTTAAATATTTAAAGAATAAAATAAGAATTATTAATTTACAAATTAGGAGGTATTCAAATGTCTTTCAGTACTTATAATGCTTCTAAGGTAAACAAAACAAAACTTAGAACCCCCAATGATTATTCACCATTTTCAGGGATGTGCTCTGTTTGTACCGGTAACTGTCAGGGGCCTTGCGAAATTGGCCTTTCTGCCGTTAGGGGGTCGGAATTACTTTATCCAACGGAGCGCAAAACTTCTCAAACTGCATCAGAGAAAGATTACCCTATTGACTTTTCTCACTTTAACATTAATGGACGTTGTTATGGTCTTTTTGGTGCTGAATCAAAGGAAACAGCTTATACAAAAGTTAGATTGAACACTGATATAGGAAAAGAATCCAATAAACTTAAACTTAAGGCTCCTTATGTTTTTCCTGCAATGGCTAAACTGAACTGGAAGGGTTATTATGCTGGAGCCGCGCTTTCAGGAGTTATTGCAGTCATTGGCGAAGATATGCCCACTACAGATCCAAATGCAGTCATTAAAAATGGAAAAGTGTTACAATTGCCTATGTTAAAGGAGATGCATGAATCTTTTTACAGATATAATGAAGGGTATGGAGCTCTATTTATTCAAGGAAACACCGATGACGAAAGATTGGGATTATTGGATTATGCATTAGAAAAAATAGGCTTTGAAGCCGTTGAACTTAAACTTGGTCAGGCTGCAAAGGGTATTCAGGGGATGGGTAAAATAACTTCTCTGGAAAAAGCCCTACAACTAAAACAAATGGGCTATGAAGTCTTTCCTGATCCGAATGATGCTGCTGTTCAGAAAGCTAATAAAAATAATATGGGTGTTCCTTTTTATAAGGTTGGACGTTTGCCTGATTGGGAAGAAGAAACCTTTATTCATCGTGTAAAAGACCTTCGAAGTAAAGGTGCGAAATATATTTCTATTAAAACTGGACCTTTTAGACCTGCTGATTTAGCAAAAACAATAATGCTTGCATCAAAAGCAGGGGTAGATATGGTCACTGTAGATGGTGCGGGGGGTGGTACTGGCAACAGTCCTATTCACATGATGAATGAATGGGGCTATCCCACAGTTTATCTGGAAACTGTTCTTTATAGGATATGTCAAAAAATGCAGGATAAAAAAATTCCATTACCAACTATTGTCATGGCAGGGGGATTTGCTTTCGAAGATCAAATTTTTAAAGGATTAGCACTAGGTGCTCCTCATATTAAAGTTATTGGTATCGGAAGAGCGGCAATGGCTGCTGCCATGGTGGGTGAGACAATTGGAGAAATGATTAAAAATGGCTCTATACCAAAAGAGCTTGCAAAATTCGGACAATCAATACCTGAAATATTTTGTGGCCTCCCAGAACTAAGAGCAAGATTTGGTCAAGAGGTGAAAAATATTCCAACAGGTGCCCTTGGAGTATTTAACTACATTGAAAGAGTAAATACAGGCTTACAGCAGCTGATGGCTTTATGCAGGAAATATCGATTGGATTACATTGATCGTGATGATATCATTCCTTTAACGAAAGAATCTGCAAAAATTACTGGACTTACACGTATTATGGATATGAAATTAGAAGAAATTGAAAAAATGATTAACGAATTTAATTGTTAGAGGGTAACACAGAGAACTGTCCCCTGTGTTTCAAGGTAAACTGGAGAAATAATAAAAATGGATAAACAGATACTTTATAATCGTTGTGTAGCTTATATGGATAAACTATGCTCTGATATTTCAGAACGTTGTGTAGGCAGTGAGGGTAACAAACAGTCGACAGAATATTTTGAGAAAATATTATCATCATTTGGTTGGAGCACATATCTACAAGAATTCAAGGCAATAGACTGGTATAATGGCGGTTCTAGTTTAAAAATTGATGATCAGGATTTTAAAGTATTTGCCAGCCCATATTCTCTTGGATTTGACGGAACCGGGCAACTTGCAGGCGCTTCAAGGATATCCGAATTAAAAAACAGTGAACTTCGGGAAAAGATATTGCTCTTATATGGAGAAATCGCCAAAGAACAGCTTATGCCCAAAAACTTCGTGTTTTATAATCCAGAAGAACATAAGCAGATAATATCATGGTTAGAAAATAGTAAGGCAAAAGCTATTATTAGTGCTACAGGCAGAAATCCTTCACTCGCCGGGGGCATATATCCCTTCCCCCTTATTGAGGATGGTGATTTTAATATACCTTCGGTCTATATGACTGAAGAAGAAGGAATAAGACTAATTTCTTATATTGGGAAACAGGCTACCCTTAAATCAGTTTCCAAAAGGATACCCAGTAATGGATGCAATGTTATTGGCAATATTGGGAAGGAAGGCTCTGGAAGAATAGTTATTACAGCTCATATCGATGCAAAAAAGGGATCACCCGGAGCTACAGATAATGCTACAGGAGTAGCAGTTTTATTAATTCTAGCAGAACTTTTAAAAGATTATTCAGGAAACAAGCAAATAGAAATAGTCGCTCTTAATGGAGAGGATTACTATGCTGCCTCCGGCCAGATGAATTATATAAAAGAAAACCGAGGAAATTTTAACAATATTTTGCTTAATATTAATATTGATGGAGCAGGCTATAAAGAAGGTAAAACAACTTTTTCTTTTTTTGATTTGTCAGAAGAATTTCTTCAAAAAGCTATAAAGACCATTAATGGCTTTTCCAACATTACCGAAGGCATAAAATGGCCACAGGGAGATCATAGTATTTTTTTACAATATGGCAGACCGGCGATTGCTATCTCTTCACAGTGGTTCACGGAAAATAGTGAAAGCCAGGATATCACTCATACCTCAAAGGATAATTTAGAGATAGTGGATTTTGCCAAGGTTATTGAAATAGCAGAAGTACTGAATGTATTCGTTCGGACGTTGTAAAGTTTAAAGATATAAAAAGGAATCCATGATATACCAAACAATAAGTTATTGTATCGAAAGGAAATGATGGATTAGAGGTTGTATACTTGGAAATTAGTGAAAATAAGATAGAAAAAATTGTTTGCTCATCTGCATTACATAAATTGAAAAGAAAGGTTCCTTACGGTTGGGATTTGAATATTTACCGGGGATGTCAAAATAGATGTAAGTATTGTTATGCCATTTATTCTCACGACTATTTGGGAGAAGATGACTTTTCTAAAGTATTTGTAAAGACAAACATTGTAGAACAATTAGATAAAGAATTAAGTGCACCGAATTGGAAGGGAGAAATTGTAAATATCGGTGGCGTAACCGACAGCTATCAGCAGGCAGAGGCGGAAATAAGAATAATGCCCGAAATCTTAAGGACTTTGATTAAATATAAGAATCCGGCAATAATTTCTACAAAATCAGATTTAATAATACGGGACTATAAACTGATATCAGAATTAGCAGAAATAACCTATGTGAACATTGCCTCAACAATTACCACAATGGATGAAAAAATCCGTCAGAAGATTGAGCCCCATGGAAGCAAAAGTCAGGATAGGTTTAACATGTTAAAGGCGTTTCGTAAAACGAATGCCTCGGTCGGTTTACATACCATGCCAATTATACCATATTTAACCGACAATTATTCAAATATTGAGCATTTATGTTCTGAAGCAAGAAAATCGAATATTCATTATATGCTAGCGGGAGTGCTGTACCTACGAGGGCCTACCAGAAAAACCTTCTTTGATTTTTTTAAACAAAACTATCCTGATAAATATGAAAAATTGAAAGAGTTATACAGAACCGGAGGAGCTGATAAATCTTACAAAGAAAGATTGTATAATGAGATTATTAATCCTTTGCGAGAAAAATATGGAATATCGAATAGTTTTATAAAGCCAATGAAAGAAAAAATGCCATATAGACCCCAATAAACTCAATAAACAATAAAAAAGGATTTACATAATTTACGGCAAGAGGAAAAGTGTTTTTCCTCTGTATTAATTGAAAACTGCACCACTTTAAAGTAGAAGCGAAAGAGAAAGTGCATTTTGACCTGTTGCTGAAGGAATGGGTATCGACCATATCTTATGTGTGATCAAAAAGCGCACCTATGACTGGGAAGGCGCTTTATCCTTCTACCATTGGAACTTTTTAATATCACACATCGGGAGCACATTATCTGCAATTCTATGAGTCTTGAGAAAGTTGAACAGCTTATCACACAGTCTGCCATCCCCGGTATCACGACCCCAATAAATAATTGTTAGTGTTAGCATACTAGTATATTAAATATATGATAAAATTATTATATATTATCAGCTTAAAGGAGATAGATATCAATGAAAATTACTGTTTTTAACGGAAGCCCTCGAGGTAGAGGAAGTAATAGCCATAAAATTGTGCAGCCGTTGTTAGAAGGAGCGCAATCTGCAGGTGCCCAAACTGAAGAGATATTTTTGATTGAAAAAAATATTGAGTATTGTCGGGGATGTTTTACCTGCTGGGGTAAGACACCTGGCAAATGTGTTATTAACGATGACATGGGAGCTCTTTTAGAAGTTTTTCTGGACTCTGATTATGCAGGAATGGCTACCCCAGTCTATGGCATGTATATGACAGCTTTATTAAAGAATTTTACTGATCGTTTTCTTCCACTGGCTACTCCTCAAATTCATAAAAATGAAGATGGAAGCTTTTATCATGAGGGAAGGGTTAAAAAATTTCCACAACAGTTTTTTATTGCAAATTCAGGTTTCCCGGGAGAACATAATTTTGACTTACTTAAAGCAATCGGAAAGATGCAGAGCTTTATTTTGGAAGTGTACCGAAATTGCGGAGAAGCCTTAAATGAGCCATTAGAAAATATACCTCCTTTAGTTAGTGAGAATATAAAAAGTTTTTATGAAGCTTTAAGAAAAGCCGGTAAGGAAATAGTGAAGAACGGTCAGGTTGGTAAGGATACGATAGATGAAATTCACCTGCCCTTAATGAGTGATGAGGAGTATATAGCCGGAGCTAACCAATATTGGGATGAGCAAGCCTGAGAGTTGGGCAAATTACACTTATAAGCAGAATAAAATGTTATTATTGACATAGGTCTATAATTCTTTATAAATAGAAGTTACAATATAGGGAATAATTTTTTATGAAAAACAAAGTTTTAAATAGTGGATTAAAGCCAATTATATCATTTTTTCTTATATCCCATTTATTGCCCTTTTTGACTACTATTATATTGATGTTTTTTGAAAAGAACCTTTATATCAGTAGTCAACCACATAGCAACCTTATTTATTTTAGTTTATTAAGTCCTACTTTTGCTGCCTTTTTTGTGATATATTTATTTTACTCAAGCAAAGAGAAAATTGATTACCTGCATAGACTGATTGATGTTAAACGTATTTCTAATAAATGGTATTTTGTAATTTTTAGCTTACCAATTATTATTAGAGTTACTGCTGCGCTTTCTGTATTACTTTTTCCTTCTACATATTTTCAATTTTATTTTTCCCCGGAAATGACTTTATCTAAAAACACAGAGAACCATCCCCTGTTTGTTCAAACATGATACAGGAGAGGAGATTAATTGATGAAAGATCAGGCAATAATCACCTATTTGCGAAATTTGTATCAAGCTGTTCAGAAAGATGAGGTTTCTTCACTGGCTGCCCAGCTGAGTTATTATTTTATTTTATCTATTTTCCCTTTTCTGATTTTCCTGATTACATTGTTGGACTATACTCCGCTTACGCAACAGCATACAATAGAAGAGATTTCCATCCTTCTTCCGGAATTTGTCTTTGTCATTGTCAGAGAAATTCTTACAGAGGTGGCGGCAGCCGATAACTTTACATTGCTTTCCCTGGGTATTCTGGGTACAATCTGGACGGCTTCACGGGGGAGTGCTGCTTTAATTAAGGCTATTAACCGGGCTTACGGAATAGCGGAAAGCCGGTCTTTCTTTACGCTCAATGCTATCGGCATTTTTTCCACTTTTGCCCTGGCCCTGGTTATTATCTTCTCCCTGATTCTGCTGGTTTTTGGCCGGTATCTTGGTTCAATTGCCTTTCAACGTATCGGCATGGAAGAATTCTTTTATGCTTTATGGCCTTTTTTGCGTTTTAGTATCCCATTACTCATCATCTTTTGCGTGTTTAGTCTTTTATATCTGTATGCGCCGGACCGTCACCTTCACTTTAGCAATATTTATCCTGGTGCGATTTTTGCCACACTGGCCTGGCTAGCCGCTTCGCAGCTGTTTGCATATTATGTGAACAATTTTGGCAATTTTTCCAGGACGTATGGCAGTCTGGGCGGTATTATAGTTTTTCTGGTCTGGCTCTACATCAGCAGTTCGATTGCTTTGTTGGGTGCGGAGATAAACGCCGTGTTTTACCAGACATCCAAAACGAAAAAGGAAGAATAATGAGGTTTTCACATTTGAGGTTTCTTAAAAAGTTGCAAAGGTTAATACATTCCACCTGAAGTGGAAAATTTCGAGATTATCTGGATAAAAAGTACATTAAAAACACAATACATTTGATTTATTGTTTGCCGGAGATTTAAATTATTTTTTAAAATAATGGTGTTATAATATGCAAAATAGCCTAGTTTGTTGTACCAACAATAACTGTAGGTTAAACATATAACTAGAAAGGTGATAAAATGCAAAAAATACTTATTATTATTATCAATGATGCACCTTATGGAACAGAAAAGGCGTACAATGCTTTGCG
>CAZPII010000020.1:8324-16081 GCA_964586485.1 uncultured Atribacterota bacterium
TTATTATTATCAATGATGCACCTTATGGAACAGAAAAGGCGTACAATGCTTTGCGAATGGCCATGGCCCTTCAGAAAGATCATACAGACAAGGTAGAAATAAGAATTTTTTTACTTGCTGATGCTGTTTTTTGTGGATTGCAGAATCAAAACACACCGAAAGGTTACTATAATATTGAACGGATGCTAAAATCAGTTATTCAGCGTGGTGGGAAAATAAAAAGGTGTGGTGGATGTTCGGAAGCACGCGGAATTGATCAACTTCAATTGATTGAAGGTGTGCAGTTAAGCAACATGAAAGAATTTGCCCAATGGACAGTCGAATGTGATAAGGTCATAACTTTTTAGCATGATACAGTGGATGGTTCTTTGTTTGACACTCAGGAACGCTACCAGACTGAACAGGTAGAAGATGAATAAGAATTAGCAGCTTTATCCAATACAAAACCTGAAACACAAAGAAAGATTTTACAATATCTTAAAGAACTAAATGGCTGTTCTGTAAGACAGATTGTTAGGTTAACGCGATTGACAGCTAATCAGATTGCGAGAGTGTGATATAGAGAGCCGTTCTATTTATTATTCCTGTATCATTTGAAAGGAGGACTATATGATTTGCATTAAGAAGAAAACTAAAGATGAATTCACAGCAAAACTGGAAGAGAAAGAATACAACGTAATATTAGATGATAAATATTGGCAGGAATCAACAGGGGGCAAGACATCTAAAGAAGAATTAATAAAAAATTCCTTTGATTTTTTGCTGGAAAGAGAATCCAAAGAATCAATTCTTTCTAGGTTTGATTTAAGGGTTATTAGCCGATATTTTCCGGAGTATGAACAAGAAATCAAGAAATAAAAAAGTGAATGTTTTGTATAGTTGGAAGAAGAATTATAATATAGATATTATTTCTTTAGAAGACTCTCCTTGTTTTACAAGGTGAGTCTTAATTGTATTAAGACTAAATATTAACATATATAATCTAATCTGGCAGTTATTCAAGTTAGTTTTTGCTAGTAAATAGTAAGGGGGAATTGAAATGAGAATACCAATTTATCAGATTGATGCATTTGCTAAGAAGCAATTCAAAGGAAACCCTGCAGCAGTGTGTCCATTAGATGAATGGATTAAAGATAATTTGATGCAGAACATTGCAGCTGAAAATAATTTATCTGAAACTGCTTTCTTTGTAAAAAAGGAACATGAATATGAATTAAGATGGTTTACTCCCCAAGTGGAAGTTGACTTATGTGGGCATGCTACTTTAGCGAGTGCATATGTGATATTTACCTATCTCGACAAAACAGGTAAAAAGATAATCTTTAATACCAAAAGTGGAAGGTTAGAAGTATCCAGGGAGGGGCATTTATTTTCCATGATTTTTCCTTCCAGAGAAGGGGAAAAGAGTGAAATTCCGGGGGCATTAATTAAAGGATTAGGGAAAAAACCCAAAGAGGTATATAAATCAAGAGATTATTTGGCGGTATTTGAAACGGAAGAAGAAATAATAAATCTAACCTTGAATATGGATGAGTTAAAAAAACTGGATGGTTTGGGGGTCATCGTAACAGCCAAAGGAAATGAAGTAGATTTCGTTTCAAGATTTTTTGCACCAAAAGAAGGGATAAATGAAGATCCGGTGACTGGTTCTGCTCATTGTACTTTGGTTCCATATTGGAAAAAAATATTGGGCAAAGATAAATTTACAGCCTTGCAATTATCCCAAAGAGGAGGAAAAATTTTTTGCGCTGATTTGGGTGAGATGGTCAGAATTTCCGGAGAAGCAATCTCTTATTTAGAGGGTTATATCAATGTTTGAACTATTTTCCCCGGATGACTCATTGAGGTAAAAATAGGGGGCCTATAATTGAAAAATAATACCAGCTAATTTAATAGTAGAATAATATGAACCATCAGGACAGACAAAAAATATCTTGAAGTGATGTAATGAACAGTTGTACTATCCTCAAAGAGTTGATGCTTAGCAATATATAATGTAAAATTTAAATATAATATTAATTTCACCGTTTGTTGAGCTTGGAGGAGCCAGAAGCATCTGAAAAAGTGGAAGAGGCCTTTGCAGAAGATGGTATTACAGTGCATAAAGGTGTAAAGGCAAAGGAAGTAGAGCTAAGGGGCAGTTCAATTGTTACCAGGTTGGAGGGAGATGAAGGGCTGACTCCTGCATCTTCTGTTTTAGAATGGAGGAACCAAATGGATTTTACTATTATGCCAATAAAAGAGTTTCAAACGGCCTTGCTTCAAATCGATCGGATTAAGGCAGCAGAAATCTTTGAAAGTTGCTATTTGGAAAATAAGAATTTTGAAGCACTGGAGTATTTGACCATGAGTGCTTTGGAAAATATAGGCACTGGTTGGGAAGATGGTCAATTGTCTTTATCACAAGTTTATATGAGTGGAGTCATCTGTGAAGGATTGATTGATAAATATATGCCCAAGTTTGCCGTAACCAGTAAAAAGGAACCCAGAATAGGCATTGTCGTTTTACAAGACTATCATGCTTTGGGTAAGCGAATTGTTTGTTCTGTGCTTCGAGCGGGTGGATATGAACCCATCGATTTTGGGCAGGGATTAAGTGCTGAGGAGATTGTTGAAAAAACCATCGAGAAAAAAATAGATATTCTTTTGATATCAACATTAATGTTACCTTCTGCTTTGCAAGTAAAAAGAGTAGTAGAAAAACTTCGTGAAAAAGACTCGACTGTTAAAATTATTGTAGGTGGTGCTCCATTTAGATTGGACAACAGCTTATGGCAGAAAGTGAACGCTGATGCCGACGGAAAGAATGGGATAGAAGTTTCGAAAATTATTGAGAGACTGGCAAAAGGAGGGCAACTATGATGAATTCAATGGAACGCGTAATGGCGACAATCAATCATAAAGAGCCAGATAGGGTGCCTGTTTTTCATTTGTTGTCCACTTATGGTGCAAAAGAGCTGGGAGTATCTATAAAAAAGTATTTTTCAAAACCTGAGTATGTTGTAGAAGCCCAATTGCGTATGAGGAAAAAATACAGCAATGACTGTATCTATACATTTTTCTATGCACCAATTGAAATAGAGGCTTTTGGTGGTGAAGTTTTATTTACAGAAGATGGACCGCCGAATTCCGGGGAACCACTTATTAAAACCATTGAGGAGATTAAAAGCATAAAAACACCTGAAATTAATGAGTCACAGCAATTAAAAAAAGTTTTGGAAGCGACAAATTTACTTAAGAAGTCTGTTGGTGATGAAATTCCGATTATTGGGGTGGTTATGTCTCCGTTCTCGTTACCTGTGATGCAAATGGGGTTTGAAAAGTATCTTGAGTTACTATGCTTTAGAAAAGATGAATTTGCAGAATTAATGAAAATCAATGAAGAGTTCTGTGTATCCTGGGCTAATACTCAGCTTATGGCGGGGGCAACTGCTATCTGCTATTTTAATCCGCTGGCCTCCATAACCATTATTGAACGGAAAAAATACCTAGAAACGGGTCATAAAATTGATAGCAGGACCATAAGTCGAATTAAGGGAGCGACAGCCACACATCTTGCTTCCGGAATCAGTTTGCCTGTATTAGATGATATTGTTGTCACAGGATCTGTCGTACTTGGTTTTAGCGCTAAGGACAATATTGAAGAATTAAAAGAAAAGGCATATAAAAAAATATGCTTACTTGGAAATTTAAACGGTATTGACATGGTAAACTGGGATAGAGAAAAAACCAGAAGAGAAGTGAAGCAGTTAATTCAAAAAGCTGCACCGGGAGGAGGGTTTATTCTGTCTGATAACCATGGAGAAATCCCATGGCAGGTATCTGAAGACGTATTGCTTGAAATTAGTGAAACAGTCAAACAATACGGTACTTATCCGATTCAGCCGGACTAACTAAAAGATGGAAAAATTACAAATATTCATATGTGAAAATTTTTATCCGGAATATCAAAAAGTAATACAAACAGAAAACTTTGAGGATATCGAACTTAGTGTCTTTCCGTCTTTGTGTGATCAAAAAGGACATAAGATGGAAGTGGAAGAAATTCTTGGGAAAGCGCAGAAGACAAGAAGTGCTGTTATTTGCAGTAAATCTTGTGATGCTTTGAAGCTTCTACCTGAAGGGCATTCAATTCGGACTATCACTGGGAATTATTGCTTCAGCCATTTGACCTGTGATGAGTTTTTGAATCATTTGATATCTCAGGGCAGTTACATCATTAGCTCAGGTTGGTTAAAAGAGTGGGGAAATCATATTAAAGATATGGGATTTGACAAAGACACAGCTAGAAGATTTTTTCAAGAATCGAATAAACAACTGGTTTTTCTTGACGCACATATTATTGAGAATGCCGAATGGCTTATAAAAGAGTTATCTTCATATGTCGGGCTACCATACATGATTGCTCCAATCGAACTTGAAGGAATAAGGTTGATGCTAAAGAGCATGGTGTATGAATGGCGACTCCATAACCAGAAACAAGAGAGCACGGCGATCATTAGTGAATTGAGGAACCAATGCGCCGAGTATTCTACTGTTTTTGATATTTTGGGTAAAATATCGACTTATGCTAAAAGAAGGGATGTTATCGGTCAAATAAAAGAGCTTTTTTTGATGGTTTTTGGTGCCCGGAATTTTAGTTTTTGGAGTGATCAGTCAGATTCTTTACCCAAAGAGATAAGAGAACTTCAAATGAATGAAGAATATTATCTTCTATTAAGAGAAGATAACAGGTTCTGCATTAAAATTGCATGGGATAGTACACTTTATGGGATCATTGATGTCAGTGGTTTTTTATTTCCGCAGTACATTGAAAAATACCTTAATTTGGCGGTAGAAGTTTCTAAATTAAGCGGGTTGGTGTTTCACAATAATGAGCAATACGAAAAAATCTTAGAATCTGAAAAAGAACTGAAACATCTTAGTCTTCATGATTCGATGACTGGGTTGTACAATAGAACCCATATCAACCGCATATTATTTGATGGCATAAAGGACAGTAAAACATGTGTTTTTATGTTTGATATTGACAAGCTAAAATATGTCAATGATAACTATGGTCATGCCGAAGGAGACAAACTGATAAGCAGCTTTGCTGAAATTATGAAAAAAAGTTTTAGGGAAACTGATATTGTTGCCAGAATAGGTGGCGATGAATTTACTGCTATTTTATATGATGCAGATGAAGATATCGTAGAAGCAATCAAGCAAAGGATTGTCGATCTGGTAAGGGTAAATAATGAAAATCTAAAGGCTAGGCATTTAGATTTAAGTGTTTCTATTGGCTATGCAAGGCAGGAGAAAGAAAACGATACAATTGAGACTCTTATGCATAGAGCAGATGAACAGATGTACGCTGATAAAGTGCGCAAGCGCAATAGTATTTGATTATTTTGTGTACAGCTTTATTTAAATTTAAAGTACACACCCCTAATTAGAATCCTCGAAATTATAAATGAGACGCTCCATAACAATTTCTATTATTGTTACCAGCCGAAGAAAGAGTAGCAATTTCTTAAAAATACAGTGGGTTTCAGGTTTTGAATCAGAAGTTTTCACCCTATTAAGCACACTATTCTTATTTTCTTATGAATGCAAAGTATAATTTAGTATCTATGTTTCAAAAAAAACAGTATTAGTGAGTCAATAATTTTCCTGAATTTCTTAGCCTTGAGATTAGCGGCTTTGTAAAGAATGACATATTTATCTGCCGTAAACAAAGGCTTTACCATAAAAATAGCAAGATAAACCATATAATCATTTTTTAACTGAAGTCCAAAACAGGAAGTTATCTTGCTTGGAAATATTCAGTCAAAATATAAAAAAATATAACCAGGTAACCAGGAAAAAGTTGACCACTTTTAGGGGTCTTGAAACCACCCGCTTTGCGGGTGCGGTATTTATTTGACAAAATTATATTAGTATATTATTATATATTTTAGTATTAACTTAATTAAAAGAGGTTTATCAGTGACAGAATTAATAAATATACTAAAGGCATTATCAGATGAAAACCGTTATAATCTGGTAAAACTTCTGGTAAAACACGATCTTTGTGTTGGCGCTCTGGCAGTCCGGTTAAATATTTCTGAATCTGCTGTATCCCAACACCTGAAGGTATTACGGAGTGCCGGTATTGTAAAGGGTGACAAGCGGGGATATTATACACACTATTATGTAGATCGGGAAATATTAGAAGAAGCCGCCAGTCAAATTATTGATTTATCCAGAATTGTTTCTCTAGATAAAGAATGTCATCAAAATTGTTCGAAAATAGAGAATCATTGTCACAAGAAGGAGGTGAATCAAAAATGACTAATAATAATTGTGAACATCCGGAACGGAAACCTAAAAACGGTAAGTGCAGTGAAGAACAGATTAGAAAATGTCATGGAGAAAAAGAGATCCATCCCTGTGAGGAAACAAAAGAGAAAAAATAGTAAGTGATAATATTCAAATGGTATAGAAAGATAGAAATGTAAATAGCTAAAAATACTTTCCCTCTTTCTATACCATATTGTTGTTTTATAGGTAATCATTTTTTTTGGATTTGCCATGTGAACTATTACAACAGTCAGTAATTTGTAAAGGAGAATAGACAATGTGGTTTTTTTATGTAACCGGCATCTTATTACTTGTATCTTTTTTATTGGATAGGGCTAAAACCAGGAAAGCCCTATTAATAGCTTATAAAAGGATTTTAGTTATTTCCCCGTCTTTTGTAATCATGCTTATCTTTGTTTCAATAATATTGTTTTTATTCCCCCAGGAGAAAATAATCCAGTATCTTGATTCGGGGTATCACACAATTAATGTCATTTTAGCTGCTCTAGTAGGCTCCGTAACCATTATGCCGGGTTTTGTAGCATTTCCTCTAGCAGGGATATTGAGAAACAGTGGTATATCCTATATGATTATTGCCTCATTTACCACAACTTTGATGATGGTTGGCACTGTTACATTTCCGGTTGAGTTAACTTATTTTGGGAAAAAGGTTGCCTTAATCCGTAATATCATTAGCTTTATTATTGCTATCATTGTAGCACTATTAATCGGTACTTACTTTGGAGAGATTAGCTTATGAAAAAACAACCAGACAAAAGATCCAATAACAGATATATCTATTTAATTTTTATTATCATTTATTTTGGATTTCTGATCTATTCATATATTTTTAACATTTCCCCGGGAATTGAAATAGGAGAAAATTTAATCTCATTTTTAGCTTATATGATAAAAATATTGCCCTGTGCCTTTATCCTGATCGGCTTATTTGAAGTATGGATCTCCCGAGAGAAAGTTGAGAAACATTTAGGCCATGAAGGAGGAATTAGAGGCTATGTTTGGGCAATCGTTTTAGCCGGAACGACAGCAGGAGGCCTTTTGGTAGCTTTGCCTGTTTCCTCTGCCCTCTATAAAAAAGGTGCCAGGCTAAGTGTTATCTTTACTTTTATTAGTGCTTCAGCTATTGTTAGAATCCCCATGACAGTTTTTGAAGCATCATTCTTGGGAATTGAATTTACTATAATACGATGGCTGGTATCCATCCCTTTGATTATTATCTCTTCTATTTATTTAGAAAAATATCTGGAAAAACAAAATTTTTCTATAAAATAGGCTAACGATAAAAAATTAGCAATCATTATGGATAAGATCTATGAAAATCAAATCATTTGAATTTAACCTAAGAGAACTGGCCGGCTCCATGGGAGACTTTGGCACTCTTTTCCCTCTGGCAATCGGTTATATCGTGGTCT
>CAZPII010000021.1:0-15723 GCA_964586485.1 uncultured Atribacterota bacterium
CGCCAAAGTTTTGGAAAGCCATTTATTAACTTCACCGCTAAAATTAAGCACTCCAGCTAAAACCTTTATTGGCTTTTTGGAGATTTCCCCGATAAAATTAAGTTTTCCTTTAAATGCCTCGTATAATTTCTTGGTAACAGTCCCATTTAGATTCAGCATTCCAATTATTGTCTTATACAGTAATTTTCTGACACTTCCCGATAGATTCAGGGCTCCTGATAATATTTTTGATATGATTAGTTTTTTAGTTAAATCTCCAATAAAATTAATATTACCCTGAATAAACTGGAATACTGTTTTTACTGTAACTCCAGTAAAATTCAAATCACCTTGTAAGCTTTTAAAGATAGATTTTACATATTCCAAAACTCCCGAAAATACTAAATTACCTTCCAAAGATATAATCTTCACCAAACTTTTGGCTAAATCTCCGGTGAAATTCAAAGTTCCTGATAAAGTTTCAAATGCTGTTTTCTGCAATATTCCGCTAAATATCAAATCACCTGATATATCTACTGCCTTTTGATAACTAAACCCCTGCAAAGTATCCCATAAGCTCTTATAGGTTGCGGCAATCCATGCTGCTGAACGAGCTGTAGTTGATAATCTGTATTCGTCTAAAACTCCATCAAAATATCTATTATAATCAACATATCCTATATAATGGATTTTGCCAGAATCTAGACCAATACTGGTAAAAGTATAATCATTGTCTATTTTTTCAACATTATCTACATATACATACTGTTTATTATTAGCAGCATCTACAACATGAGCAATATGGTAATCTGTTCCTGTTGATGGTGTTGTCCCTGTCATTTGCCAGCCATCATTATTACCGTCTTGGTCTATAAATATAGTCTTTATTTCCCCACTACTTTCGTCTAATGATATATATATATGGTTACTTTCTGCTGCTACTGTATTATTATATTGCCAATCTCCACCTGTATACACACTTTCAGGATTGATGATTATTTCCTGCGTAATAGCAGTTTCCTGATAAGTTAAATCATCTCCAATATCAACATAATCATCAGTCCCATCAAAGTCCTGTCCCTTGCCTACTTTTCCTGTAGCTTCGGCAGGTTCTCCAGAGGCTTTTTTATCTCCATGATTAGCGTTTGAGGTGGAGTCGATAATTCCTGCTGCTGGATTATAACCAATATCAAGGGCATAGTTGAAGTAGTCGATTTGAACTTTTGTAGTATTGTCTGTACGTGTATCTCCAAATGTAACAAAATCATCTGTGGTTACGGACGTAACAGTAGTGGATATCTTTAAATCACCATCTACATAAATTTTTTCAGTTGTGCCTTTTACATATATTTCAAGAATATGATAATCATCTGAAAAATCAAAATTTTCACTAACCTTTCCGTCTTCTCCCCAAACATCTACTTTATCCTTGAAAATATTTATATTAGCTCGTTCATCTTGTGTCCCATCTTTTATTTCAAACTTTATATATCCAGTATCAGAAGAATCATATTGTAATCTTGTTTTCAAATAGAACCCAGCATCAAAATCCACATCAGGTTCTTTGTAATAATAACATTGGTAAGAAGAATCAGCAGTTGTATCTATTGTCAATATGTCCCCATCACTCGAGGCATAATCATCTCCACCTAAAGTCCACCCATCACTGTCAGGCTCTACACTTCCGTCGTATTCGGTATCATAAGTAGGTTCAGGTGCGTCATTCATGTGATACACAGCTTTAAAACTTCCGTCCCATACTGATTGAGCTGCAGTATCGCCTGATTTGGAAACATAAGTTGTGTTATGAGCAGCGTCAGAGTCAAAGTATAAATAATATTTTGTATCAGCACTTGAGGAAATAGTCCAGCCATCTTTAGATACATGGAATATCGCTACCTTGTTAGTAACATCAAATAACTCACAGTCAGCGTAGAGTTCGGTTTCCTCATCTGAAGTCGTAAACGCTATCCTGTCAAAGTCATCTGCAGAGGTAAGCTCGTTAAATAACTCCTCATGGTCAGTGTCGTTCAAGTGCACCGTAATAGGAAACCAGTCAAGGTCAGAGTCTATTTCGGTATGGTCTATTGTTATTTCATATCTATGACTATATGTGCCATATAAATCAGCCATATTATCTATCCAATCTTTTTATAAGCTAACTTTCCGTCCTTTAAGAACACGAAAAAGCGTTCCTCTGCTACTGCTTCAGTTCCTTCAGTATATCGTTTCACAATAGCCATTTCCCTATCTTCATTAATCTTTTCAACATCAAATTTCTCGGTGGCATTAGCAATATATTTGTTTACTTGTTCAGTAAAGGTGTGTGCCTTTTTAGTTATCGTTTCAGGAATGGCGTCTTTGTAATAAGCACTTTCAGTTTCAAGTCCTTCATTAACTACATAAAAATGGATATTCCGATAGACTGCATTTTTCCCATCTGGGTTGACTTCACGAACATTTACCAGATACCACCTGCCACCATCATCTTTGATTTCCTTTAGAATAGGCAATCCATTAATAGAATCACACCAGTCTTTGGAATTCAAATCTTCCAATAATTCTTTTTTATTCATTTATTTCTCCTTATCCTGAACTTACCACCGTCAAACTATAAGTAAACTGCATCTGGTCGCCTGAACTCATAGCAACTCCATCAAAAATACTTCTATCCATTAATGTCCCGGTAGACAGACCTGATTCATTAAACAGTCCATGTTCGCCTACTGTTGCCGCTGCTTGGAAGGTCTTGGTTGCCACCGACTGATAGATATATGTATCCGCTCCCTCGGTTGAAGTTCCCGATGTTCTGGTCTGGGTGGTTTCCGCAGTCAATTGACTGTCAGCGGCAGATTCAGCCGCCGTACTTTCTCCGAAGGCATGCCAAATAAAAGTATCTATTCCTGTGGAAGTCCCTTGTAAACAGTCTACCAGATAATCGGCAAAATCATTAGTAACCTTTTTCCGTGATACAATTCCGTAATCAATTACCTTTCCATTAAAGGTTGTCTTCTTCAAGGCTAAACTTCCCGTGAAACCCAAAATATGTTTTTCAGGCAACATTAATCCGTATTTCTGTAAAAAGACTTTAAACTTTCTTTCCAAATCCTTTTTCATGTTTTCACCTCATTTCAACAGGGATACCACAAGGTAAGGAACCCGATAACTTTTTTTTTATAAAGGAGGTTTACCGGTAATGAACCCTTATGGTATCCTCACTTTATCTAACAAATATATAACAGGTTCCTTGAGAATCAGTTGTGGTCGCATTTATCTGTAATTTTATTCTGGAATTGGCAATTACACTTTCAGGCAATCTGTTATTCAGGGCATCAGTAGACGGCAATAGATAACAATCCCCTGTGGTTAAAACTCCAACACCCAAAAACATATCATTGTCATCTTCATCAATCAATGCTATCGGGTCAGCTGATGTCACATCCTGCAAAACAACCCGATATATTCTGCCGTCATAATGGTGCGTAGTCTGTCCGCTGGTTGTCCCAGTAGTGGTAAGCTCCCATTTCATAGTTGCTTTTTTTACCATTCCATGTAATTCTTCTGATGTAGTCCATACACCCATTTATACCACCACCTTATGAACTTATTGCTGTGATAATTCCATTAACAACTGTCATTGACCCAGGAGAAGTTGTTCCAGTCCAGGAAACTCCCGCAGTCGTCATCGCTGAATAACTCGTTGTCCCTAAATATAAGTTATTGTGAACAATAGCACCTTTCCCTGTTTTGGTGACAGTCAATAAGTCGGTTGTGGCACTATCATAAAATACCAAATTTCCATTACTGTCCCATTTTGCATGAATTCCCATATTTATCCATCCTTTCGCTCTTTTCAGAGCGCCCTTGCGGGCGAAAGAATTTTATTTGGTTTTAGGGGCATTTTTAATCATACGATTTTTGGGTGCCCCTTTAATCCCTTTTTCCTTTTTCGGCTCTTTCTGATAATATTCGGCTAAATTCATTTTAACCATATGGTCGGCTACCTCTTTTTTCACAGAGATAATCTCGTTGGCTCGATAAAATCGCCAGTCATTAAAAAGCCGTATCTGTCTGTTAGAAGACATTTTATCCTCCTATTAGCTTATTGCAGTATCCAAAACATCTTTCGGATATCTTGGCTCACTCAGAATTGCCACACAGGCAACATCTCTCGGTGCATCTGCGGCAGTTGTTGAAGTGATATGCAATTTAACACAATCATAATTATCGGTAGTTCCCTGTGCAATTACATCTCTGGAATCTATCTCGAATATGATACAGCCTCCATCATATCCGCCACACTGCATGGTCACCCCTGCGGTTGTTCCCTCGGTTAATGCTCCCGGTGTATCATTTTCGTAGGCGGCTGCTCCGGTACTCTGTCTTCTGTACCAGTAAGTCTGCAAAGCGGCTGCGGCACCTGAACCGGTAGTTACTGCACTTCCACACATTGGACGTAAATCCAAATCAGTATCGGCTACAGTAGTCCCTGCCATAAATATAAAAGTGGCTTTCTTATAATATTTCAAACTCAAAGTGTCAGTTTCATATGCAGCAGTTCCCGGTGCGGCGGCCTGTCCTGAACTCTGTGCGGCCGGTGTCAAAGCTACATTGATTTTATTTATTTCCGAAAATACTTGAGACATCTAAATCACTCTCCTTCTTTTATTTTAGGCTCTCTCTGCTAAGGTTATGTAAGGGCTTCTTTCTACAGTAGAATTATAAGCAGTCAGAGCAGAATGCCACATTGGCTGTCCGTCCATGCGATAGGTAAATTTAAAGGTCTGCTCATCATACAAAAATCTCACATGTAAAGAAGTGCTTGGCTGAATTCCGCCTGCCTTTTCAATTATCATATATTGACTTAAATCCAAGAACAGAATATCCCCTTCATCGCCTAACTCCTGACATTGTTCGATTATCTGTAATGGTCTGGCTAACAGAGAGCCGTTATTTGGAGCTCCCACCAGTCCGCCAGTTCCATAATTGACCGGAGGAGTAAATACCGGTAAAGCTCCGGTACCCATGGCATAATGCATTTTAAATAATTGAGGCTCGACATCCTGAATAGCATACCATGTTGCTTTACTTCTGTTCTTTGCGGGCATTAAGTTCCACATACCGGCAATATTCTCAGCTAAAATAGTATCGGCTTCCTGATTGGTTTCTTTGGCTTTACTCACTATGGCTCCGCTATTTCTGACTCCCAAAGGCTGACCTCCACCAACTCCGTTGACTATGGCGTCATCAATCATAAAGGCAAATTCCTCACCGAATCCCTGAACGGTTATACCCTCTAATGCTGAAGCATCATTCAAAACTTCCTCGGTTGCATAGTGGATTCCCATTAATTTATTCAGAGATAAGGTTATCTGTCTGAATTTCGGTTTGGTTGCTGTGGCAGTTCCGCCTTCCGATACCCAGTAACCCTGAATTCCGCCCCATCTTGAGCCGGTGGCTCTGGAAGTTTCATCTACGGCATTCATGACTAATCTGTTTCCGTTAATAGTTAAGTGTCTGCATGCCTTGGCTACGATTCCGGTATCATGGGCAATTTTCAATATTTCATTGGAATATTCGGGATTGACTAAAAATCCGCCCTCTGCCCCGATGAGTTCATTTGCCCCGCTGATAGCCTTAGTGGGTACCAGTCTTTGGTCAACTTCACCGTTTTTGGATTCAGCTACCATGACCTTCTGTAGGAATTCCCCGAAGCTGTTCCACTTCGGTTTTTTGTCATCATCATTATCCTGGAATTTTATATCTTTCAGTTTATTGTCCTGTTTCTTTTCCAGTTCAGTCAATTTTTCGTTGAATTCTTCCATCATAGAGCCTTTAATGTTTTCGGTAATGCGTTTGACTATCTCGTTAACCTTTTCCTCTGATACACCCTGTTCTTCAATCTGGCTCTTGATTGCTGTTAAAAGTTCTTGCTTGGTTATTTCCATCGATTTCACGTCCTTTCTTTAGTTGTGTCCATTATCCCCAGTATCTGATATTTCTAAGATATCCCTAATACCTGATAATCAAACTACATTATTTTTCCTGTTATTTTTTTAAAATTATTTTCCATGTCCTGCCTGACAGTTCCGATTACATTCTCCTCTATCTTTTTCATAGTGGAGTCAATCTGGTTTGCCATAACAGAAGCTATTATATCCGATAAATCTTTTTCGTCTATTTTC
Source organism: uncultured Atribacterota bacterium (assembly GCA_964586485.1). Classification (GTDB taxonomy): domain Bacteria; phylum Atribacterota; class Phoenicimicrobiia; order Phoenicimicrobiales; family Stramentimicrobiaceae; genus CAYWJZ01. The sequence goes on from CAZPII010000021.1 coordinate 6,165, forward strand.
ACTTTGTCTTTATCTTCATCATTGATGTTTATATTTTCGTCATCTTCCTCGGAGGAATCCAATACATCCTGAATTAAATCCTGTGCATTTTTGAGATTATTCTTGTTCTTTTTATTTAGCACCGCACCGTATTTGAGTTCCATTTCCGCCATCTGGGATTTCAGGTCTTCGTTTTCTTTCAGGATTTTGCTGTCCTGCACAATCACTACCTTGGTCTGGTCGTCTCCGATAATATCCTGAATTTCCTTAATGGTGTAGGTTTTGTCATTAGTTTTTATCATGTCTTCGGTGATTTCCATACTCTTGTCATGCTCTTTTACCCAAGCTTTGGCACTTTCAAGAGTCCATCCTTTATCCTTGGCAAATAAGTAAGTTCTTACTTTTTTAATCTTCCCGCAGTACAAGGCTTTAATCCCTTCACTTGCCGATATGGTTATAGTTGCGGTCACATCACAACTTCTTACCGGTATCCGGATATAGTCATCGGTTTCTTCCGGTTTGGTAATATTGCCTTCCTCATCCTTGATAACGAATTCGTCTTCGTCTTTGATTGTGATGTTCAAATCTTCAATGAGTTCTTTGGATTTGATTTCCAGACCCTTCCCAACGGCCACATTTAAAGCATTGATATTGGAAGGTATCGGCACATCGGAATGCTCTAATAGTAGTGACTTGGTGTAAATCCTTCTCACTTTGTCAAAAACTTTATCCTTGATTGAATATTCGCTTTTGATATTTTCCTTGACTTTCTCCCAATCCTTATCTTCAGGAGTTACACTTTCCAAGGGAATGAATCCGATTGAACTTGTGTTTAAAAACTTTTCTTTGACTAAATTATAGACATCATTCGCCAGCTGATGGGTAGCATATACCGTCTTGGCCAACCAACCCTTACCTGAAACATGCTTAATCCAGATATCCTTGCCTATTGGTAGACCTCCGTAATTATGGGCATATAAAACACTCGGGGATTTCTGAAAGTCCGTTACATCAAGTCCACTTGGTAAGACGATTTCATTATCCCGGCCTATGTCTGCTGTATTAACATACCTTACTGCGGCTCTTTCCCCGTCTTCGATTTTCAAATCATCTGCATTTAACGGATTTTTCTTTCTGATAAATTCAATATTGTCCTTATTGAGGTTATACTCTTTGGCTATTTTATCTGCCTTCTCGGGCAGGATATCTTTCAATTTCAGGCGTTCCGTAAATAAATCTTCCACTCCTATCACCTCTTTTCTAAAAAAATAAGCCATAGCATTTTTAACTATGGCTATCAAGTAGCTCTATCCCTCGTTAGTTCACATATCGGTTTATGAGAGATTACGCACTATATAAATTATTTTTCCCTGTCAAGGTTACATTTCCGGTAGTCAAGGTCAGTTCCCTTACGGTAATCCTGACCCCGACCTTTACCGATATTTCATTTAATATCCCGCAATTAGGACATTTAATTTCCTCCTTAAAGAGTACCAGTTCCTTATCAGGATTTAAGTAGAAAAACCCTGTTCCCACCTCCGCACCTTTGCTTAGACATCGGTTGCATTTTTTACAGCGTATTTCCATTATTATACCATTTCTACCTCATATAATAATGGAACGATCGTACACCTGCAATTACTGCCCCATACTACCTTGCCATTTCTTCTGGTATACAAAGTATGATTTTTGGGTAATTCTATATCATATACATAATCATTATATTTTATTTTTTTTATGTTATATATTAATGCATATGGCGATTTACATTCTTTTATTAACCACATATTTACATTAATATAATAATCGCCATTTTTAAAATGTTTTATTCCATTTTGCTTATCTAAATAAAATGATGGATGCTTATTAATTTTTAAAATTAATTCTCCTAAATCATCAGCCATTTTTTTAGATGAAGTATAAAAACATCTTTGTCCTTTTAATAAATGACCATATTTATACTTATCTTTTGGTTTACTCCCATCACCATAATTATACATATCTAAAAAAATCTCAATATATTTAGGTGATAAATCTTTTATAACATCAGGTATATATTTATCTCTACTTTTGCCAAATTGTTGCAAATATTCTCCCCATGCTTTATTTGATGATGTTATATGCCCTTTGTTTTTTGTTAACTTAAAAGGCATATCTTTTATTTCATTATATATATATGATAACCTATCATCATCTTTTTGTGCAATTGTTATCTGATAATATTTTGATAAAGCCCCTTGTTTTATATAAATACATCCTTCTGATAAATATATACCCATAAATTTACAAAATATTTCTGTTTTAATATTTTGTCCATTTATGTTTATAGTATCATTATTACTACCAATCCATTTTGAATTTCTATATAATCTACCTTTATTACCATTAAATTCATCTGCTCTCATTAAGCTTAATTTTTGGTTTTTATCATATATATCTTTTTTCTTATAATATACAATATTATGTTCTGGGGTTACCAATAAATCTAAATTCTGAGATTTATAATTAATCATATACCCATTATATTTATATTTTATATATTTAATAAATGGTAACCATTCTAAATTAAATGTATTAGGATGTAAACTTAATATCTTTTCACTACCATTTAAATCTTTAAAATATTTCCATCCTTTATTTGTATATACTTCTGTTTCCTTATCATAACAATTAGGATGCAAGGGTGGATGTGGCATAGAATTATCCGTGTAATCAAAATTTAATCCATAATTTTCTTTGATATCATTTATTTCAAATGAACTTCCGATTAATGCTTTTCGCCCATCCATATCCATACAAATTTCACATGTACGTTCGTCAGCGGCTACTAACCACTCTTTCCCTTCCACAACTCCGCTTTGAAGATACCCTAATTCAGCCCCCGCATTGCTGGCATAAATCGCTTCGCTTCGGGCAATCATTTCCGCCCTGTTTACTATACTGTCTGCTCCCAATCTTTCCGTGACTCTTAGTGCTAAATTATCTATACTTTCTCCTTCTTCTATTCCTCTTGCCAATGTGTTTCGGATTATTTCCTCCGTGGTATTGACCAGCCCTGCGGGGAACCTACTTACTTGGCTTACCATGGCATTGATAACTTCGGGATTATCGATATCAAATTCTGTGCTTATCGGGATTCCTTCCTTCAGGGATTTTCCGGCTAATCTTAGGGCAAAATCCAGTGCCTTCTGCCCTTCCTGTTTATAGACATTCACAACAAATTTTGATTCAATCTCGGTGAATTTCTCTATCCAGTACGCTCGATTGAATATCCACATACTGTAGTCATCGGGATATTCTTTAATATTGTCAAAGACCTCTTTATACATTTGCCTAAGTAACTTTATGATAATATCTTTAAATCGCTTTTCCTGAGGTGTTACCCTCTTTATGTAATCATACCATATATTTTCCAAAGTTTCACTATCAAAGTAATTTTTTAAATCATATAATAAGACTAAATCATCGGATATCCTCTCTACAACCTTATCGTTAAGTTTTAGCATTGAGCTTTTCTCTTACTTTCTCGGATATCCTTTTGCTTAGTTCATTGATTTCCTCTCCGTCGTAACTTATGGGGATTAAACGATTATCTACATAGAGATTATCCCCGCCATCCACTTCCTCCTGTCCGATTTCCTGTCTGGCTTCATTGATGGTGATGTACTTATTGACGCTTTCTGTCCGTTTTCTGTGTTCGAATTCCTCGTTCTCAGGGACGCAGTTTTCAAATACACAGAATAGTCTTTCGTCATACATCGGTAAAAGCAATTCATTGATTTTGGCTTCCGTTCTGCGGTGTCTTGGACTTATCGTTCCGGTCATATAATTGTAGTTTGCCATTTCGGAGTTTGCCCGATTTGATTCTTCAGAGAACAATCCCAACGGCACCCCGTAGGCATTCATAATTTCCTCTTTGGTAACCTTCCGCCCCATCAAGAAAGAGAGGTCTCTCGGGGATAGGCTGATTTGTTTATATTTTAATCCTTTTTCCAATAAGGCGGTCTGTCCTGCTTTCTCCACTCCCTTGTATTTGGAGTTCCATTGTTTCTGGATTCGGCTGAATTCCTTGTCATCTAAAGTATCGTCGGTTTCCAGAACACTGTCCAGTCTTCCCATGTTTCTAAATACGGCTTCCTCGTATTTGTTCATATTGACATTAATATCATAAGCATAGGTTACCGCACTCAATGGTGATGTTCCATAATACATCGAGGTAGGATTGGGGAATTTAAAATGGATAATTTCATTCGGCTCAAATGCCACTTCGTTGGTGCCTTCTTTATAAAGGTAACCTTTAATGAATTCTTCTTTGGAAGGGATTATATTCATATGGTCGGGCGGGATTATCCATATTTCCGATGGTAATCCCAAAGAACTTTTTATAATATACCAGTAGGCATTGCCGGTTAATTCTAAATGTAGGTCAGTCTTTTCTTTCAGTTCGTAATTGTCCATAAATGGATTGACTTTTTTCATTAACTCTATAAACGGGTGTTCCAAAACTTCCTCAACCTGTACCTCTTTGGTGAGGTATTTTTTTAGATGTCCCATGGAAGGGGAATATAAGAAGTCTTTGGTTTTGCGGGTTACCGGTCTGGTAGCATATAAGGTCTTGGCACTGGAAGATTTGGCTACATATAATTTAAGATGATAATCTGCAAATTTTGAGGAATTTCGGGAGGCACAGACATATACCCAACTTTTATAAGCATTGAGCAATGATGTGTAATTTCCCGGACTGGTTAATTTTCGGTCATAACTCCAACTGTCCAAATAAGGAAAACGGTCTTTGGTGGCAATATTGCCCCTTGCCGTTTCCTTAAATAAATTTATGAAGTTAGTGATTACTGTTTTGGTACCGATATGAATCACCAACCTTCGAAGGTATAGTTCATTATATATAATAGTTTTATTTTTTTATTTTGTCAAGTTTTTTCTTTTATTTAATAGATATTCTGCAATATCAAATTCCTCTTGGGTATTGACATCCACCACCTCGTTTTTGTCAATAACATACAATCCCACATCAGAATAATCTATATCGGTATAGGGTAGGCATTCCCGAAATCTCTGGATATTGACATCGGCAGTATGAATATATCTATCTTCCTGATATTTTATTCCGGCATGGCGTAGATTGTTTTCTTCCTGGGTATATCGAAACCTATGTTTTGCCCTTCCGTATTCGTCTAATATCCAGCTTTCGTCAAAAATCCCCTGAGGAAGTTTATAAGCACTATAACATCGATTGCAGTTTATATCCCTCATAAATTCATAAGCTCCGTCTATCCATTCGGTTTTTCTCAATGGTGAAGTGGGATAGAATAATCCGATATAATCCGTGATATTTCCATGGTCTATGATATATTCCCTTAACTGCTGTATGATTCCGATTAATTCATATCCCAGACAATCCGAGGCATAGCGTTGAGGTCTGTCCAATACTTCCGCCCCGCTATTCAATGCGATTTCTTTTATTTCCTTATCTTCCGTACTTACAAATGTCCTTGCTATGTATTTGGATTTTAGACAGGCTTCAACCGACCATGTCAGCATTGGTTTCCCTGCCATTAACTTAATGTTTTTTCTATTAACTCTCTGACTTCCGCCTCTTGCCGGTATGAGTGCTACGATTTTGTAGTGCATTTATACTCCTTTAATCTTTTTCTATTTCAAGTCTCCATCTATCAAAATCATCTGCTAATATCTCAATTCGCATTATTTTACAATCTATTTCAAACTCAATAATATAACTTTCAAATCCATTTCTCCCATAATGAAAAGACACTTCTTTAACTTTTATCAAATTTGAAAAGTTATCAATAATATATTTGTTGATATTCTTAATTAATAATTCATGGTCATTTTTAGACATTTTTAATATTTCTTGTAATTCCATACCTATAAAATGAAAATAATTCCATTATATCTTCCTGTATATCTTCCTGTTTATCTTTCTTATTTACCTCATACATTTCATTTATTACTTCTGTCATTGTTTCTTTTAATTCTTTATCCATTTTATTTATCCTCCTTTAATTGACTGCCCCACCTATCTTTCGAAGAGTCCCCATGGTCTCTTATCAGCAGGGCAGTACCTTTCACTATCCTAAGGATAGCCCTTAAAACTTAAACACAAATTTCGCATATACCTTGTCAATATCACTTATTATTGCATCGTCCCATTCATTCAATTCTGCTCCAAAAGTAATATCCAAATCTTCATTGACAATATACTTTGCCTGAGCTTCTGTGCTGAAACTCTCCGCTCCGTCGCTGTCATATCTTGCCTCTACGATTAAATCTAAATCTTTATTGACATTATATGTCAAAGTAGATATTCCGTAAAATGTATTAGCAGGAAATTCGCCTTTAACCATGGTATCCAATATGCCTTTATCCCCGATGGCCAGTCCCGTATATTTAGCATAAATTCCCATGTCATAGGTTATCAGGTCAATATCTGTCCCTAATTCTACGGCCTCGCCTTCGTCAATTTGGAATGTCAATGTCCCGTCTGCACTCAATCCAACAGGATTAAATGATACCAAGTCATTAACAGTAAAGGTAAAACTTGCGTCAATATCTTCATCAATTTCTGTGCTTACGGCTATTTCGGTAGAATCAGTCAATTCTCCTAAGCTGTTGTATTCTACGGATTCGGTTACTGTTCCGTCCCATTTGTTCTCTGCCATAACAGGTAAAGTAAAAATAAGTACCAGTAATATAATCAGTAATTTTTTCATAGGTTTTTCTCCGGTTTTTGGATTATAGAGTTTCCTTCGTTTCCTCTATTCGGAATAGCCCGGATTATTCTCACCTCCTTTGCTATTTCCGATATATTCTAATATTATGTTTTGGGCATTTTTAATATCCTGAATTTCATAGTACATTTTAGGTAGAGCATAAATCATTGCCATAAACAAAATAACCCCTATTATGATTATTGTTCTTTTTATTCTGGCGTTTACGGTCATGCTATCCTCCTATAATATAAACTTTTACCAATCTCTTTCCCCATTCTTTCGCCTCTTTTAAAGTATCAAAATAAATATCCACATTCCAGAAATCAAAATGGTAATTATGTTCGGTGAAACTTCCAGTATCCTCAACTCTAAATATCCCTATCCCCTCTATATAGATTTTCTGTCCTAATTTTAACGGACTTTTTATTATCCATCTATTGTTAATCTTATCAACATTAATCGCCACGACCCCTTTTTGGATTGGTGTGTTCATGGCTGTTTTGCCGTCAAACCATTTCTCTCCGATACAGACTCTATGATTGGTATAACCTGTTGAGGTCATTATAAAGTAATCACTGGCGTATATGTTTATCGGTATCAATAATATGATTAAGATTAACAGGTATTTCAATTATGCCTCCATTGTTAATTTATATTCTTTTTTGGTTAATCCGAATGTCCATGCCTTAGCTTCGGTTATGTTATTTATCTCAGGCGGAATTTTCAAAAAGTATGTTTTCTCTGTCGAACTGTCTTTCACTTGCAAGAAAGATATTCCTTTTGCCATTTCGATTATTTTATCGGAATTTTTATTATATTTCTGTTCCCACATAAAACGGCTTAGCATTTGGTCTCTGCTCAAATACGTTGTTTTACTTTCAGTATCATTATCATAAATAATATATATTATATCCTCTTTTTTTAATCCTTCTTTGATATAATTCTCATATCCATATTTTCTCAATAGCCGTTCCCTGATTTCCAGATTACTACAACTTCCAATATCCTGATAATTTATCGGCAAATCAAAATGGAGCTTAATATTTATATTCAAATCTTCCCCCAATAATGAACACAAAGTATTTTTGACAATATCAAGGTCGCTAATAGCAACTCTTTGTTCATATCCGAATATATCACGTGTTGTTGGATATACGATAGTGCATGGAATATGATGTTGAAATATTATTGTTCTCAAAATAATAAATATCTTTTCTTTATTATCAAGGATATTGTTTTTTATTAAAGATTGTAAATCTATTTTAATAAATAAGGTTTTCGCTCCCTGATTCCCTAAATCCATTCCATAATTATAACTTACTCTATCGCTATTCATCCATGTATAAATTAATTCTTTTTTATCACTTTTAATAACAAGTCTTGTAAAACAATAATCATTTATCTGGAAATTAGAGCCATAAGTACTAAAAATATTACCATTATTGCTTTTAATAAAAGCATTAAAATCATCCCATATCCCAATATCTCTTATTTTATAATCAATCTTGGACAAATCGAATGTAGTTTTCATCATATTCCCTTTGTCTTCGGATTTCATAATATCCTTTCGGTAATTGTATTTCTTTATGTTCCTCATGAATAATTGATGTTCCTTTTTCTACTTCGGCATATCCAATAATCCCTTCGGTGTTGTTGCTTATAGCTTCAGCTACTTCCCATAATCTGGCATTCCCTTTTAATCTATGGGCATGACCTGTAACTTCACCTTCCAATATTATATTTCCTTCTTTTTTCTTTAACATTTTATAAGGCAATTTATCAATCTTAATTAACAAGACATCTCCATGGCGATACATTTTTCTCATTTTATCTTATCTCCTCTATATCATTTTCTTCCAATAATTCTTTTCTTAATTTCCTTAGTTCTTTTTTGGCATCCCTAAAAGCTACTGCCCCACCAAGCCAAAATGCAAATACATGAGTAAAAATCAATACAAACCCAAATGTTAAATCATTCATTATTTATCCTCTTTTTTGTCTATTTTGTCTAATTTATATTATATTTATTAAACATATTCCCATCCCAAATGCTGCAAATGTTATCCCAATTATAGAAATTGCTCCTGTTGAATAATCTCCTCTGTTCATAGCAATATACATATTTATTATTTGAAATACAATTAACGAGAATGTCAGGGCAACACCAAACAAATTAATATATAACACTTTATTCCTCCTTTAATTTAATCTTTTTAATCTGATTTTCTTTTAGCGACTCATTCAGGGCATCTTCCAAACCATGTATCCCAAATAGGTGTAGTAATTCGGTTATCTTAATATCCATTTCCTTTGAGATACCATAATAGATTTCCTTTGATATTTTGGGTAAGTCTTTTATTTTCATTCCTTTACTCCTCCAATCCTTATCCCTTCTATAAAATGTTTATGAAATATCACAAATAATATAATCAATGGTAAACTGGCTATCACCGCCCCTGCCATTTGTAGTTGTAACTGATATCCGGCACTCGGGTCTTTAGAGGCAAATGACGCTATTCCTAAAGGCAAGGTTTTCATCTTTGAGGAATTCGCCATTAATAACTGCCAGAAGTAATCATTATAAGTTGCTACAAAAGTAAATATCCCCAAACTTACCAATCCAGGCTTGATTAAGGGTAAAACAATATGCCAGTAGATTTGGAATTCACTCGCACTATCTATCCTTGCCGCTTCAAAATAGGCTTCCGGTAGAGTTTGAATTAATTGTTTCATTAAAAACACGCCTCCTGCCCCCGCTACAATAATCAAAAACATAGACGGATAGGTATCAATTAGATTTAAGTCTTTCATAATTAAATACCTTGGTAATA
>CAZPII010000022.1:0-9696 GCA_964586485.1 uncultured Atribacterota bacterium
ATTGGTAAGGACAAGGATTTATCAGAAGCACGTTTATATTTGCTCTGTTCTATTAAAATTGTCCTGGAAAATGCACTAATATTATTGGGAATCCAAGCTCCTGAAAAAATGTAAGAATTATTAATTGAGGATAACATGAAAAGTAATAGAAATAGATTCGTGATTATTACCGGACTCTCCGGTGCCGGAAAAAGTGTTGCTATCAAATGTTTTGAAGACTTAGATTTTTTTTGTGTTGATAATATTCCTCCTCAATTAATTCCCAAATTTTCTGAGATGTGCCTGAAATCCCAGGGTAAATTATCTAAAATTGCCTTTGTTGTTGATATTCGTGGAGAAATATTTTTTCAAGAACTGGATCAGTCTCTAAAGGAATTAGATAGCATGAATATCCACCCGGAGATTTTGTTTCTTGAAGCAAAGGATGAAGTTATCGTTAGAAGGTTTAGTGAAACAAGAAGAAAACATCCCCTGCAATTTTCACAGAGTATTCTGGAAAATATTCATCAAGAAAGAAAAAAATTAAAGGGGCTAAAATCAAAGGCCAGTATGACTATTGATACTTCCCACTTAGGTCCAAAACAATTAAATATTGAAATCAGAAAATACTTCCGGAAAGAAGTAAAAACTGGAATCCATATTAGCTTAATGTCTTTTGGTTATAAATTTGGGATGCCGATTGACGTAGATATAGTATTTGATGCAAGATTCCTTCCTAATCCATATTACCATAACGAGTTAAGTGAGTTATCGGGGAAAAGTGATAAAATAAAAGATTATCTTTTACAATTCCCTGTTACACAGCAGTTTATTCAGCAATTCTTCTCATTATTAGATTTTATTACTCCTTACTATATTAAGGAGGGAAAAAATTATTTGTCTATTGCCATTGGCTGCACAGGTGGGAGACACCGATCGGTTTTCCTGGTCAATCAATTAGCTCAGTTGTTTAAAGACAAAGGTTGCCATGTTTTTATTAAACACAGGGATGTTCAGAAAGAAGAAAAAATTTTAAAAGAGAAGTTATAAGATGAGTTCAAGAGATTTTCATTTTATATCTTTATGGAAATGGTTTTATCCTGGAATGAGAGTAAAGCGTTTTTTACTCATTGTCTTGTTAGGGATTGTGCTTATGGCAGTAGGTTTGATTTTTCTTATTGATCTGTCAAGATTTTTATGGATAAAGAATCAGATCAAGAATTTGTTTTTGTACTACCGAATTGCTCCTCATCTTTCCGGTTTTCTGCTAATTATTTTTGGTTCATCCCTGGTTATTTTAGGAATTGCTAATATGAATCGTTCTATTCTGAAGAGGATTGTACCTGAACAGGTTAATCAGGTTCCAGAGATTATTTATCAGCAAAAGAAATTAGGAAAAGGTCCTCGTATTGTTGTGATTGGAGGAGGGAGTGGCCTTCATACTTTGCTTAGAGGTTTAAAAAAGTATACCAGTAACATTACTGCCGTAGTAACCGTTTTTGATAGTGGCGGTAGTTCGGGACAATTGAGAGATGAATTGGGGGTTCTTCCCCCGGGGGATATCAGAAATTGTCTGGTTGCTCTTTCCACTAAGGAACCATTAATGACAAGACTATTCCAGTATCGATTTAAAAATGGTAGTTTGCAGGGGCATAGTTTTGGAAATTTATTTATTACTGCAATGTCAGAGGTAAGCGGGGATTTTTCCAAAGCAATTGAAAAGTCAAGCGAAATTTTGGCTATTCGAGGAAAAGTATTACCTTCTTCAATAGAAGATGTAACCCTATGTGCCAGATTAAAGAATAAAAAGATAATCAAAGGAGAAAAAAATATATCTCAGAGTAAAGATGAAATTGATAGTATTTTTATTCAACCTTCCTCAGTATTACCATTACCGGAAACTATTCAGGCAATCCAGGAAGCTGATGCTATTATCCTGGGTCCGGGGAGCCTTTACACCAGTGTTATATGTAACCTTTTAGTAGAAAATATACCGGAGACAATATGTGCAACAAGTGCATTCAAAATCTATATCTGTAATGTTATGACCCAACCGGGAGAAACGGATAATTACTCTGCATCCGAGCACCTAAAAGAGGTTATCAGATATTTACAGCGTAACTGTATCGATTATGTTTTGCTAAACAGCAAAACTTTGAGTGACGAAGTTGCGAAAAAATATCATCAAGAAAGAGCTTATGAAGTACTAGATGATTTGAATCAAAAGTATGACCAAAAGACTAAAATCATTCGTCAGGAATTATTATCAGAACATAATTTCGCCAGACATAATCCTGATAAAATAGCCAGGCTAATTGTAGAAATAATTCATAAGGAGAAAAGATAAATGTATTTCTCGTCAATGGTAAAACAGGAATTGGCACGTATCCTACCTAAAAATTTTTCGGAACAAAAAGGTGAATTACTGGCTTTTATCAAGATGAAGGGATCAGTAACCATGGGAGAAAAAAGATTATCCCTTCTTCTGGAAAATCCTGTTATGATTAAGGTTGTTTATTTCTTATTCAAAAAAGTTTTTCAACTTGAAGTATCCACACATACTGTTAGAAAAAAAAACAACAAGAAAGTATATTTAGTAAGTGTTTTTGATCCCGAAAAGACAAAATATATTTTAAGGCAACTGAGCTTAAAAGCTGATTGCTATGGAAAATTATTGGATAAATACCCGGCAAATAATGAAGTTGAAATATTTTCTGACAATCTTTTTTTCAGAGCTTTTCTTCGAGGGGCATTTTTGGCCAGAGGTTTTGTTAACGATCCCGAGAGAATGTATCATCTGGAAATATCATGTTATTTTCGGGAGGAAGCTGATTTGATACATGAGATGTTACAAAAAGTTTCCATATTTGCAAAAATAAGTTTATGGCAAAAAAAGTGGGCTGTATATATCAAGAAAAGTGAAGAAATTTTTGAATTTTTACGTTTCATTGGCGTTCAAAGAGCTTTGCTCAAATTTCAGGATATTATTGCCAGAAAAGATCTTTTAAATACAGTAAATAGGTTGGTAAATTGTGAAACAGCTAACCTTGACAAAACAATTCTTTCGGCATCCAGACAATTATTCTATATTGATATTCTGAAAAAAAATATTGGATTGAAGAATTTACCAAAAAGTTTAACAGATGTAGCCAAAGTACGCCTGGATCACCCCTATGCCAGCATTCAGGAGCTTGCTGATATCTTTGGTGGTGGGATTTCTAAATCGGGAATATTCCATCGTTTGAAGAAAATCAAGCAGCTTGCACTGGAATATATACCGGGAGAAATGCATGCTTTATAATTTAACCCAAATATTAAGGTGCTATTTATGTATTTTTTTTAAATTAAGTAATATTGGATAAGCGCAATTGTCTTGCAGGAATAGCTTGAAAGATTGTGAGATGTTTGCTTTCTGGATAAACAGATAAAATCATGTTACAATACTAATGTTTTGTAGTGTGGTATTTAAAAATTATATCCCCAAGATAATAGGGAGAAGTGTGAATGGATCAAAGAATAACCCTGGAACAGAAGCAGGTATTGCATTTAACGCCCCAAATGCGTCAATCTATCAAGATATTACAGCTGAATACGACTGAATTGATACAGTGGTTAGAAGTTGAATCACAAGATAACCCGGTCTTAGAAGTGGAATTAAGCCAAGTAAACGAAAAGGATAAAGATTTTAAAACGGAAATACCTGAAGAAAGCGATTTACTTTTTCCCTATTATGCAAATCAAAAGAATTTTACAAGTGAAAAAATATTGACAACTGAACACGGAAAAGATTTTCATTTTTTTGTTTCCCGGAATGTCACTTTACATGAACATCTTCTATTAAATTTAAATGTGGTTTTAACAAATAACATTGATTATAAAATAGGTGAGTATATCATAGGGAATATTGACCAAAACGGGTATTTAGGAATCAGCTGTTTGGAAGTCGCACGAGATTTGGGAATAACCAAAAAAAGAGCAAGAAAGATATTAGCAATGATTCAAAATTGTTCAATTCCCGGACTGGGAGCTAGAAGTGTTAGGGAATGTCTTTTATTGCAGCTTAAATACTTAAAAAATGACAAAAAAGATCTTTTAAGGAAGCTGATATTATATTATCTGCCTGAATTAGCAAAGAAAAATTTTCATAAAGTATGTAAAGAATTGAATTTATCTTCTTATGAAGTACAACAATTACTGGATATTATCACAAAAAACCTTGATCCGAAGCCAGGTAGGATTTTTCAGCAGGATAGCGAAATAAATTTTTTAATTCCTGATATTATTATAAAAAAGATAGATGGAAAATACGAAATTATTGAAAATAAAGGCTACCTTCCTACAATAAAAATAAATTCTTTTTATAAAGATATTTTATTGGAAGAAAAAAAGGATGTTAATATACAGAATAGAAATTCTCTTTATGCCGAAAAGGGAAGTGAGCATCAAAGAACATTGAAATATTTAGAGAATAAGATAAATTCAGCGCATTGGATTATCCGTTGTGTGGAACAAAGAAGAAAAACACTTTGCGCTATAACACATTTTATTATTGATTACCAGAGAGATTTTTTGGAACAGGGGGTTACTGGTTTAAGACCACTATCCATGAAGAAAGTGGCAGATTCATTGGGGATGAATGAATCAACTGTTTCCCGGGCTATTAACGAAAAAAAGATTCAATTGCCTAGAGGATTCTATGAAATGAAATTTTTCTTTTCTAAAGCTTTTCCTCAAAAATGGAGTGAGGGTGTTTCTAATGAAAAAATAAAGAGTTTGCTGAAAAAATACATTTTATTGGAAGATCCATATCAGCCTTATTCTGATCAAAGATTGACTGATTTATTACAAAATAAGGAAAATATTAAAATTGCCCGAAGAACAGTGACCAAGTATCGTAAGTTACTGGGTATACCTTCTGCGAAAATTCGCAAAAGGTATAAGAAACAAGAAAAGATATAACACAAGGAGGAATAAAGTTATGAGTATTAAAGTTGGAATTAACGGATTTGGGAGAATTGGCAGAAATGTATTCAGGGCTGCATTGCAAGACCGGAATATTGATTTTGTAGCTGTCAACGATATTACAGACGCCAAAACTTTAGCGCATCTTTTGAAATATGATTCAGTACACGGGATCCTGGAAGATGAAGTCAAGGTTAAGGGAGAGGTAATTGAAGTTGCCGGTCGAGAAATAAAAGTACTTAGCACGAAGGATCCGGCTGATTTACCCTGGAAAGACCTGGGAGTAGATATTGTTATTGAATCCACAGGTTTATTTAGAGATAGAGAAAAGGCCAGCAAACATTTAAGTGCGGGTGCAAGAAAAGTCATTATCACTGCACCGGCTAAAGGTGAGGATATCACCATTGTTATTGGGGTAAATGAGAAGAATTACATTGATGCGGAACACCATATTATCTCTAATGCTTCATGTACCACAAACTGTCTGGCCCCGCTAGTTAAAATACTTCATAATACATTTGGAGTGGAAAAAGGGATTATGTCAACCATTCATTCTTATACCGCTGATCAAATGCTTTTAGATGGACCTCATAAAGATTTCAGGAGGGCAAGGGCAGCTTCGCTTTCTATGGTTCCTACTACAACCGGGGCAGCGAAAGCGGTTACCCTGGTTATTCCGGAATTAAAAGGAAAATTAAACGGAATGGCTTTTCGGGTTCCTACACCTAATGTTTCAGTGGTGGACCTATCAGTTTGGTTAAAAAAGGAAGCTACTGCTGAACAGATAAATCAATCCTTCCTGGAAGCTGCTAAGGGTAATTTAAAAGGTATTCTGGATTATAACGAATTACCCCTGGTTTCTAGAGATTATAACGGTAATGCTTTCTCTTCTATTGTTGACGGTTTGTCTACTATGGTAGTTGATGGCAATATGGCTAAGATCGTATCCTGGTATGATAATGAGTGGGGCTATTCTTGTAGAATCGTAGATCTTGTTAGATATATATCAAAATAAATTTAAATATCCTGCATTAATTTGTAAAGCGTTAGGATATAATTAATTTTCTTGGAGGATATAGTAATGCGCAAACCATTGATTGCTGGAAATTGGAAAATGAATAAAACAGTTACTGAGAGTATTTCTTTAATAAAAGAGCTGATTGATTTTGTGAAGGGATATAATGAAACAGAGATTATTATTTGCCCTCCTTTTACATCACTATGGGTAACAAAGGAGTTAATTCAAGATAACAATATCCTGCTGGGAGCCCAGAATATGTACTTTCACGAGGAAGGGGCTTATACAGGCGAAATATCAGCCAATATGCTAAAGAATATTGGCTGTCATTATGTCATAGTAGGTCATTCTGAGAGAAGAGAGTATTTCCATGAGAGTTCCCAGGAGGTTGCAAGGAAGGTTTGTCAGGCAATCACTCATGGAATTAAGCCAATTATCTGTGTAGGAGAAAAACTACAGGAAAGAGAATCCGGATCAGCTAAGAAGATTGTCAAAGAGGAACTAGATCCAATTTTTGAAATATTAAAGTCCGCAGATGCAGTGAATGTGGTTTTTGCTTATGAACCTATCTGGGCTATTGGTACGGGTAAGTCCGCAACTTCACAGGATGCTAATGAGATGATTAAATACATTCGTAATCTTTTAAGTCAAAAGTATAATGAAAAAATTTCCGAACAGATAAGAATATTGTATGGTGGAAGTGTTAAGCCGGATAATATTAAAGACCTAATGTCTGAATCTGATATTGATGGTGCTTTGGTCGGAGGTGCCAGCTTGAAAGCTCTTGCCTTCTCACAGTTGATAAAATATAAAGAGCAAAAACAATAATCCCGAACAGAAGAATTTAAGTTATTTTTTATGTTCGTTTAGATTGTCAGAAAAAAAAGAATAGAAACACTTCATTTGCCTTGAAGCAATATTCTAAATATGTTATGATTCTTAGGCATATAAAAAATTCAAAATAGTTTGATAAATTTAAAAGTATAAAACTACAAAGGAGATGATAACCAATGCCGACATGGTTAATGTTGATACAAATTATTATTAGTGTAGCGTTGATTGCGGTAGTCTTATTCCAATCCAGAAAAGCTGGTCAGGGTGGTGGAATATTTGGTGGAGGTACCTTTGCCGACCATAGAGGGAGAAAAGGGAAAGAAGTGCTTTTGCTCAAGGTAACAACAGCAATTGCGGTTTTATTTATGGTTTCCTCCATTATGATTAGCGTTTATAAATAGTTTACCGTTTTTTAGGTAAGGAAAAAAGAGAGAAAAGGTATAAAGTTAATGGACCAATATATTTATTCTACTGCCGAAATAGATCGTTACAAGGTTGATCCAACAAGAAAGTTTTTTTCTGCTAACCATGATGAAATAGCAAAAGGGTTAACAACTGATATATATTTTATCAGGGCTATAGAAATACTTAAGTATTTAAAATTGGAAAACACTGAGGTAACCGCTGAAATTTTTGCCAGGAAAAAAGGTATTTTTGCCGGAGCTCAAGAAACATATAACCTGCTGAAAGATAAAAAGATTAGACTCTGGTCACTTCAGGAGGGAGACTCCTTCCACCCCAAAGAAACAGTAGTGAGAATAGAGGGGCCTTATAATGAATTTGGCGTTTTCGAAACGGTAATTTTGGGAATATTAGCCAGCAGCTCTGCTTGGGCTACTGCAGCAAGAACTTGCTGTGAGCTAGCACGTGGTAAAAAAATAATATGTTTTGGCTCACGCCATATTCATCCGGCTGTTGCACCGGTTATGGAAAGAGCTGCCATTATTGGTGGAGTTGATGGAGCAAGTTGTATTCTGGGAGCCAAACTTATGGGTCAGGAACCACAGGGAACTATCCCTCATACCGTAATTATTATTACCGGAGATACGGTTAAGGCTGCAAAAGCCTATCATGATTCTTCTCCCAAGGAGATCCCCAGAATTATATTGATTGATACATTTAAAGATGAGACAGAAGAATCAATCAGAGTAGCTAAGGCATTAGGTAAAGATTTGTTGGGAGTTCGCCTTGATACACCCAGTGAAAGGGGTGGTGTTTCTCCCGATCTTGTCAGAGAAGTGAGAGCTCGTTTGGATCAGGCAGGATTTTCATTTGTTAAAATTATTGTTTCAGGTGGCTTAACACCTGAGAGGATTGATTTGCTAAGCAAGGAAGCAGTCGATACTTTTGGTGTAGGAAGTTTTATCAGCGATGCACCCCCTATTGATATGACTCTTGATATTAAGGAAGTGGAAGGCAAGCCGATTGCCAAAAGAGGAAGGATCCCTGGTAAAATTGAAAATAAAAAATTAGTTAAACTCATTTAGTATTACGTATAACGTATAACGTATACCGTATAACGTGAAAATACTGTAAGTATAAATGTAAGATACAATTGTAGATTCAGGGTTGGAAGTCTAATAGTTGAACTAGATATATGGAAAAATATCAATTAATCAATTAACTGAGAAATAAAGTAAGTTTATAATGTAAAAAAACTTTAGGTTCTAATGTAGAAAGAAATGGTTTTTTAGATTTAAGTTCCCTATTTTTAGTCTTTATTTTTTGATTTTGTAATTTTCTGCCAGAGCCTATACTTACAAACGTTATACGTAATACGGTATACGATATACTGTCTTGTAAATGCCGGGATGGCGGAATAGGTAGACGCGCCAGCTTGAGGGGCTGGTGGGCAAATTGCTTGTGGGGGTTCAAATCCCCCTCCCGGCACCAAGTAAAAAATCACGTACCTCAAATCGAGTTAAATAGATATTTGAATAAGAATTATTAGGGGATAGGGGAGGTACACTTCCCTATTTTTATATAATGCACGAAAGATCAATTGCTAAAAATTTATTAAATATTATCTTGAATAAAATTAACAAGCATGGTAAAAAAAAAATAAAAAAAATACGTATAGTTGTAGGCGAATTTACCATGATTCATGATGAATTACTGCTTTCTGCTTTTTACCAACTATCAAAATTAACACCAGCAAAAGAAGCAGTTGTGGAGATTATACATACTCCACTTCAAGGGAAATGTCAGGAATGTAGAAAGAAATTTACCTTGAATAAAAAAGAATTCAAATGCCCTGATTGCAATAGCCAGGCCATTGAAATTATCTCTGGAGATGAATTGTTTATTCAGGATATTGAAGTGACTGACTAAAAAATATTTTTAAATTAGTTGCTCAAATAATCTATGATATGCTATAATCTTGCCAGTGTTTTAAGATAATACCGAATTATTCAAACAATAATCAGTTGAAAAGAGAGGTGAAGTGATGATAGCTGTAGCTTTTGTTGTAGCCTTTTGCTTAAGCTTGTTTTCTTTTTTATTTTTGACTGCTGATCATGGTGAAATACTTGGCTTATGGACGATGGAAGTAATGGTCATTGCGGTTATTTTGTCTTTGGTTGCAGCGCTGATATCAGATAGGGTATTAACTAAAGGAAGGCAATACCGTTTATTAAACCCATTTAGATGGATTATTTTTATATTCTACCTTATTGGGCCTTTTTTTTATGCCATGGCAAAAGCCAATATTGATGTTGCCTATCGGGTTGTTACCGGAAAGATTAATCCGGGGATTGTAAAAATTTCTCCTGATTTGAAGAGTGATGCCTCTATTACTTTGCTGGCAAATTCCATAACCTTGACACCCGGGACACTTAGTGTAGACATTGATGAAGAAAATAATGATTTATATATACACTGGATTAATGTAACTAATCTTAAGC
>CAZPII010000022.1:9796-15571 GCA_964586485.1 uncultured Atribacterota bacterium
GATGAAGAAAATAATGATTTATATATACACTGGATTAATGTAACTAATCTTAAGCCTTCAATAAAGGAAGTTTGCGGTAACTTTCCTGTTTGGGCAAGGAGGATTGCGGAATGAGTGATTTTTTTACTGTTTTTATGTTACCGGCTATTTTTTTATTATTTTGTATTTTGGTAGCCATATTTCGATTTATTAATGGCCCTACAACTCCAGACAGAGCTGTAGCATTGGACACAGTTAATACTTTGATTGTTTCCGGAATGATATTGGCTGGGGCTGCCTTTGATGAAGCTATTTATATTGATGTTGCTATTTTTTATGCTTTATTATCTTACATTGCTACCCTCTATATTGCCAAACATTTAGAAAATAGGAGGTTTAAGAAGCAGTGACTATTTTGCTAATTGTTTTATATTTATTTCTAGCTATCGGAGTTATCTTCAGTGTTTTAGGCTCAATAGGATTAATCAGGTTTCCGGATGTTTATACACGTCTTCATGCAGCCACAAAATGTACTACTTTTGGTGCCGTATTTATTTCTCTAGCAGTAATAATTTTTGGATTCTATTTCTGGAGAGTCAATGGCGATTCAAAATATTTAGTTTTTGCGCTTCATACCATTATAGCGTTAGCATGCTTAATTATAACCAATTCAACCGGTGCTCATGCTATTGCTCGAGCTGCTTATCGAAGCGGAGTGAAACCAAAGCATGCTGTAGTTGATGATTTAAAGGAGGCAAAATTAAAATGAGTATTTTGCTTAGTCTTGCACATATAATGATATTAGTGATGATGGTAGTGGCTGCTCTTTTGGCCATTAGCTTAAAAAAAATATTGCCTTCAGTAATTGCACTTTCTATTTCCAGTCTTCTTCTGTCCTTAGAATTTTTGTTATTACATGCTCCAGATGTGGCGATGGCTGAAGCAGGCGTTGGTGCAGCATTAACCATGGCATTATTTATTTTTGCGATTCGTGGTACCAGATAGATGAGGAGGGAGAAATAATGAGGAAAACACTGTTTAGTATAGCTTTTCTTTTTTTTGTGGCATTTTTAATTGTTGTCGCTATGGAAATGAGGCCATTCAGTGAACCGGAAATAAGCCATATGGATGATTATTTTATTGAAAATGCCCAGGCAGAATCTGGTGTAAACAATGTGGTAACAGCTATTCTATTTGACTATCGAGGCTTTGATACCCTGGGAGAGGCAACAGTATTGTTTACAGCTGTAATTGGAGTAACAGTATTATTCAGGGAGGGATTAAAATGAAGAAAATGTCCCGAATTGTAAGCACAGTAACAACGTTGATTTTTGGATATATTGTCATTTTTGGTTTTTATGTAATTATATATGGACATGTAACCCCAGGAGGTGGCTTTCAAGGAGGAGTAGTTGTTGCTTCAGCTTTTGCTCTTCTCCTGGTAACATATGGACATGACAAAACTGAAGAATTTTTAAATAGTAATGTGTTATCCTTTGCTGAAAGTACCGGTTTGATTGTTTTCCTTGTTTTGGCTTTTCTTGGTCTCGGTGTTAGCTTTTTTTACAATTTTCTGACTAATAGCGGAGGTTTGTTTGGCCATATACCCGTTATCGGGGTTAATCCGGGAGATGTTTATACCGGTGGACTTATTCCTCTCATGGAAATAGCTGTCGGGTTTGAAGTATTATCTGCAATAGGTTTAATTATATTAGTTATTTCTGGTGGGGCAGCTCAAAAGTTTAAAGAAAAAGAAAAGGAGAATTCATAAGATGGCAATAGTGGATAATTTTCCTTATATAGCTGTAGTTATCTTAATATGTTTAGGCATATATACCTTGATTTTTAAAAAAAATATTTTAAAAATCGCTATCGGAATTATTCTAATCGGAAACGGAGTTAATTTATTTCTAGTTACCTTAGGGTTTAGAAAAGGTTCGGTAGCTCCTATCTATACACACGCTCCTGAGAGGATAAATATGGTAATGCCTACAGCACAAGCTTTAACCTTGACCAATATAGTGATTGGACTGGCAACTACTGCTTTAATCCTATCCCTGGCAATGAAGATCTATAAACATTATGGTACCCTGGATACAGATGAGGCAAGGAGGTTGCGAGAATGAATCTATTCACACATATACCTGCATTAGTTATTGGATTCCCGTTATTAGCAGCATTTATTGCTCCAATTATAGGGCGTATTAATAAGAAGACTTTGGGCATGTTTGTTACGATAGTGTTAGCAATTACTCTATTGTTAACAATTATACTGGCAATTAACGTTATTTACAGAGGTCCTACCGTTTATGTCTTTGGTGGCAGAGATATTGCACTTACTTTGCCCTCTGGTTTTTCTGCTCCTGTAAGGATTTTATTTCATATTGATGCAATGGGAATTTTTATGGGCTTAATAACGGCAATTGTGTCTTTTTTGGGAGCTCTTTATTCCCTGTCTTTTATGAATAAATATACTGGACTGGAAAAATATTATTCTCTATTATTATTATTAACCGTTGGCATGTTTGGTATGGCGTTTACAGGTGATGTCTTTAACTTTTTTGTTTTCCTGGAAATTGCTTCCATATCGTCGGTAGCCTTAATTGCTTTTAGGGGAAATAATTTAGGAGAACCGGCAGAAGCCGGTTTTAAATATATAACAGTAAGTTCTATAGCAGGTTTAATGGTATTGTTTGCGGTGGCTATATTTTATGGCCAATACAATGTCCTGAATATGGCAACTATTGCCAGCGTGATGCAATTTACTCAACTGGACAAAATTGCCCTTATTCTCTTGGTAACTGTTCTGGCGATGAAAGCGGGGTCGGTTCCTATGCATATGTGGACACCCGATGCCTATTCGGAAGCCCCCGGAGCCATTACTATGGTTTTGGTGGCAGCCAGTCAGATGAGTTTATATGCCCTTTTCAGGGTAACATTTTCTCTTTATAATATTAACTTAAATACTGTGACCATTGGCTGGATTATTATTATATTAGGCGTTTTATCGATGTTTATTGGTGTTACTATGGCAATTATCCAAAAAGATATTAAGCGCCTCATGGCTTATCATGCTATTTCTCAAACAGGTTATATGCTTTTGGGTGTTGGAGTGGGCTTAGCTGTCCTGGCAAATCCGGCAGCTCTGGAAAATTATGGTATCAAGGCTATGGAAGGTGGCATTTTTCATATTATTAACCATGCCATGTACAAGGGATTATTGTTCTTAACAGCTGGAGCCTTATTTTATAGAACCGGAACCAGAGATTTAAACAAGATGGGTGGATTAGCAAATAATATGCTGTATACAACAATATTCTTTATAATCGGAGCTGCAGCAATTGCTGGAATACCACCCTTTAACGGCTTCGCTTCAAAATTAATTATCTATGAGTCAGTATATCAATTTAATCCGTTATTATCGATTATTGCTATGCTAGTTAGTATTTTAACACTGGCTTCTTTTGTAAAAGTTTTTCATAGTGCTTTTTTAGGCCCTAAGCTTGAACAATATAAAAAAGTTCAGGAAGTACCAAAAAGTATGTTATTTGCCATGGCTACTCTGGCCTTTATCGTTGTACTTTTTGGATTATTTCCCGATGTTATCATTGAGCACATTGTCCATCCGGCAGTTATGGCGTTAGTCAATCAAACAAACTATACTGCAACAATATTGGGAGGAATGTAATAATGATTGGTTTATTGGAAACAGGAAGTGGTTACTGGAATGCTATTGTTTGGGTAATCATGGTCCTTGTTACAGGAATTGCTGTTCTCTGGATAAGAAATCAAGGTGAAGATAAATATAAGAAAGGTACAAACCAAACCAAACCATTTATTTCAGGGAACCCTGAAGTTAGCAAAGAAGACTCTCATGTCGGAGCTAGTCATATTTACTGGGGGTTTACTGAGGCTTTAAAGAAGTACTACCGGCCTCTAATTGAATCACATACCGGGAATATAAATGATTATAGCGGGTGGATTGTTTTGGTAATGGCTATTATTTTTATTATAGTAGGAGTGAGTTGAGCAATGAAATTAGATAAATACTTAGATCGTTCTTTGTGGGTGTTCCACCTGAATACAGGTTCGTGCAATGGTTGTGATATTGAAATTGTTGCATTATTAACTCCCAGGTATGATGTAGAAAGATTTGGTATCAAGCTGGTGGGGAGTCCAAAACATGCTGATGTACTGCTTGTTACAGGTCCTGTCACCAGGAAGATGTTGCCTAGATTAAAATTAGTATATGAACAGACACCTGACCCAAAGGCCGTAATTGTGGTTGGCACTTGTGGTACTAGTGGAGGTATTTTTTATGATTCTTACAATCTTGTAGGTCCTGCTGATAAGCATATTCCTGTCGATGTATATGTTCCCGGCTGTCCGATTAGACCGGAAGCTATTATTGATGGAGTTTCAAAGGCCTGGCTTAAATTGGAACGAGCAAGAAGTGTAATTGGCGAAAAAGCTAAAAAGACTAGTGTTTAATATATAACAAAGGTTTAGGTGATAATATGGAATATATGAGTGCAAAAGAATTATTATCTTATCTGAAAAAAAATTTAAAAGAATCCATTTTAGATAGTCGCATCGAAACCAACAAAGCGGGAGTTAAACAGGAAGAATTCCACAATATATGGATAGAAGTAGAAAAGGATAAATTCAGGGATATAGTAGGGTTATTAGCCGGTTTACAATACCCGCATATCGCTATTATTGCCGGAAACGATACTGGCGAAACCATTGAATTAGTTTATTTATTTTCAATTTATTATGGAGAAAGATTCAAAGAGTTATCTATAAATATAAAAGTCAGTTTGGAAAGAAAAAACCCCTCGATTAGCAGTATTACTGATTTAATTCCAGGCGCCCAAACAACAGAAAGGGAAACAAAAGAAATGTTAGGAGTGGATTTCATAGGCCTTCCTGATATGCATAATATTTTTTTACCGGAAGATTTTCCGAAAAATGTCTTTCCCCATAGAAAAAATGAAAAAGGTTTGGACAAACTTGTCCAAAAGGAAAGTTGAGGAATCAAAAGATGAGTAAATCAACATATAAAATACCTATTGGCCCGATTCATCCTTCCATAAAAGAACCGATGACCTTTAATTTTGAAATCTCGGGGGAGAAAATAAAATCAATTGATTTAGTACCCGGAGATAATCATCGGGGAATTGAATTTATGGGGAGAAATAGGAATATAGTACAGATAATTTATCTTGCTGAAAGAATTTGCGGTATTTGTTCTGCTTCTCATCCTTATGCTTTTTGCCGTGCTGTAGAAAATGCAGCCGGAATTAGCGTACCACCCAGGGGAGAATATATCCGGGTGATTATTGCTGAATTGGAACGAATTCATTCTCATATACTCTGGGCAGGAGTTGCTGCTCACGAGCTGGGTTTTGATTCTGTTTTATACCTTTCCTGGAAAGTACGGGAAGAAGTTATGGATTTATTGGAAATATTAACCGGAAACCGAGTTAACTATGGCATGTTTATGATAGGTGGTGTGAGAAGAGATATTAGTGATAAACAAATCCCACGCATCAATCAGACATTAGAATATTATCAGGAATCCTATCAAAAATTAGAAGATGTTTTCTTACTGGATCCCAGTATTGCCGTAAGAACTAAGAACATTGGTATCTTAACTTATGAAGAGGCCTTGAATCTGGCGAGCGTAGGTCCTACCGCTCGAGCATCCGGAGTTAAGAAGGATATAAGGCAAGATCAGCCTTATTCTGCCTATGCTGATATGGATATTAAAGCTGTTACCCCTGATAAGTTTTC
>CAZPII010000023.1:0-15388 GCA_964586485.1 uncultured Atribacterota bacterium
TATCTCTTGAGCAATTTGCACTAAATTCCGAGCATTTTTAAAAGTAATTACTCCGCCAATACCAAGATAAAACCCCTGCCGAATACACCACCTTGCCATTTCTCGATCACCGGAAAAGCAATGTAGAACAACCCTCATTCCTTTTGCTTTTTCTTCCAAAATTTTCATGGTATCTTCATGTGCATCCCGGTCATGAATGATTATGGGCAAATCATATTTTTTTGCTAAATCTATCTGTTCCATGAATACAATCCTTTGAATATCCTTTGGGCTGTATTGATAGTAGTAATCCAGCCCTATCTCACCAACAGCAACATTTTTGGGTAAAGAAAGCATCTTTTCCAATTGAGTGAAATTCTCCTTATTCATTTTTTTGCTCTCATGGGGATGATATCCCATTGCCGTATATACATTCTCGAAAAGATTTGCGTAATATATATTTCTTTTACTGGATTCAAGGTCAATACCAATAGTAACTATTTTCACTACACCCTTCTCCAGGGCATCGCCAATGATTTCTCCTGCTTCTCTTTTAATCATATCCAAATGTGCATGTGTTTCAATAAATTGATTATTAATTGTTCTCCACCTTAATATTTACCAGTAATATAACTCTTTATTTTAGGCTTCAGGTAAACAATAAATAGTCTACTATTATAGTTTAACTTTTCTGGTAAAAGCATTTTATTTAACCATTACTTTTATAAAAGCTATTATAATATAAAACAAAGTAAATTTCATCTACATCGCAATAACTACCTCGATGATTCTATTAAAATTTTACATACTATGTATTTTCCTGGATAATTTATTATTTTTTTCAATATTTTTATTGACAATTGAAATATATATGTTATGCTTTTTTAAAGATATCTTTAATCTAGTACGAGATACTAGAAAGGTTCTTCGCAATGGATTTAATGAAAAAACAAAAAGAATATAAATTTTCTGTAACTACCTTTTCGTATTTTCTACGAAAAGGTTTTTTTATGTCTAATAATCTTTAATTTAGTCCATGTGAGACTAAGAAGGAGGAATCTTCACATGATCAAAGGAAAGCATCTAATTGAAGTTAATGATTTTTCACTAACAGAAATCGAAGATTTGTTGGTTTTTGCGGAAAAAATCGTCCAAAACGAAGAAAAGTATGCCAATTTATGTAAGGGAAATTTAATTGCTACACTTTTTTATGAACCATCTACCAGAACAAAATTTAGCTTTGAGTCAGCAATATTGAGATTGGGTGGACAGGTTATTGGCTTTGCCGATGCCATGACCTCATCGGTATCCAAGGGAGAAAGTTTGATTGATACCATTCAAACCATTTCCTGTTATGCTGACCTGATTGTTATGAGACATCCCAAAGAGGGAGCTCCTAAATTCGCCTCAAAATATTCAGAAGTTCCGATTATTAATGGTGGTGACGGAGGCCATCAACATCCCACACAAACTTTAACAGATTTGTTAACAATCCGTTCATTGAAAGGTTCTTTTTCGAATCTTACAATTGGATTGTGCGGAGATTTAAAATTTGGAAGAACAACTCACTCTTTAACTAAAACTCTTCTTAGATATCCGGATATCCGATTTGTATTTATTTCTCCGGAGGAACTTAAAATTCCTGAATATCTCAAAGAAGAAATTGGAGAAAACAGATACAAAGAAACCGATTCTCTGGATAATAATATTAGTGAATTGGACATCCTATACATGACCAGAATTCAGAAAGAACGCTTCTTTAGTGAAGAAGAATATCTCAGGTTAAAGGGTTACTATGTATTGAATAATAATAAAATGAAAATGGCTAAAAAAGATATGATTGTCATGCACCCTCTGCCCAGAGTAAATGAAATTGCCAAAGAAATAGACCAGGACAGTAGGGCTGTTTATTTCAAGCAGGCAAAATACGGAATGTATATTAGAATGGCACTGATCCCCAAGATGCTTGGGAAAGGAGAGTAATAATGATAAACGTTTCAAAATTAAAGAAAGGAATCGTAATAGACCATATTAAATCAGGTAATGGATATAAAATATTTCGTCAGTTGGGATTGGATAAGTTAGAAGATACAGTAGTATTATTAAAAAATATCCCCTCAAATAAAATGAAAATAAAAGATTTAATCAAAATTGAAAATGACATTTATCTTGATTTAACGGTACTTGGATTGATCGATTCGGGAGTTACAATTAATATTATTGAAAATGGTAAGAAAAAAGAGAAAATCAAATTGGAATTACCAAAAAAAGTTCATGGAATATTGCAATGTCGTAACCCCAGATGTATAAGTACAATTGAAGATGTAGGGGACATTGAATTCTCTCTGGTAAATCCAGTTAAAAAAGAATATCAATGTGAATACTGTCACGAAAAAACATCACTTTAGAAAGAATGTCATGTCAAT
This sequence comes from uncultured Atribacterota bacterium, assembly GCA_964586485.1. Taxonomy (GTDB): domain Bacteria; phylum Atribacterota; class Phoenicimicrobiia; order Phoenicimicrobiales; family Stramentimicrobiaceae; genus CAYWJZ01. The sequence goes on from CAZPII010000023.1 coordinate 2,406, forward strand.
ATTATTAAAAAATATTAGAATAATTGATTCGGTAACTGATAGAAATACAAATATACTAATCCAGAATCGTTGCTTCTATGAAGTCCCGACAATAGATAAACCGAGAGGTGAATCAAAAATCATTGAGGGAAAGGGTTTGGCTTTAATACCTTCACTCATAGATATGCATTGCCATTTAAGAGACCCCGGCTATACCTACAAAGAAGATTTAAAATCAGGGCAATTAGCAGCTTTATCCGGGGGGTTTACCACCGTTTGTTGTATGGCTAATACATTGCCTGTCTGTGATAATGTGAATACTATCAGTTATATAAAGAATAAAGCTAAATCTTTAGATATGTGCGAAGTTAAACAAGTTTCTGCCGTTACCAAAGGATTGATTTCCAAACAAATGGTTAATTTTGAGGAAATGATTAAACATACAAGTCTATTCTCTAATGATGGTGAACCAATTATTGATGAAAAAACAATGGTCAAAGCACTGAAAGCATCTGCAAAATATCATTTTAAATTACTAACTCATTGTGAGCCGGAAACAGAAATGATTGAAAGAGATTTGAAATTACTAGAAATACATGGTGGAGATTTACATGTCTGTCATGTTAGTAAAAAAGAAAGTGTCGAATTAATAAGAAATGCCAAGCAAAGGGGATTAAAACTCACTTGTGAAGTAACACCACATCATCTATATGATTTTGGCTTAGATTATATCGTACATCCACCTTTTCGAGAAAAAAAAGATAGAGATGCCCTCTTGGATGCCCTCTTGGATGGCACAATCGATATTATTGCAACTGATCATGCACCACACAGCAGAGAAGACAAACTAAAGGGAGCTCGTGGATTAATCGGATTTGATCATGCCTTCTCACTTGTTTGCTCTATATTTAAAGAAAAGAGAATCAATATTAAATTATTAAGCAAATTAATGTCTGATACTCCCTCTAAATTACTAAATATTCCAAATGTTAGATTTGATAAGAATTCTAACGCCAATTTTATATTGGTCAATTTAGATAAAAAATATAAAATCAAAGAAGACAATATCCTCTCTAAAGCAAAAAATACTCCGTTTATCGGTCAAACTGTCTATGGCAAGGTAATGATGACTTTAAAGAACGGAGAAATCAAACATGATAATAGATAAATTATACAAATTAACTAATGAAAGAGGGCCTATATGTATTGGACTTGATACTAGTTTAGATTTTATTCCTGATTATATAGGTAATAATAACAAGTTAAGTATTACTGATAAAGTATACCTCTTTAATAAGGCTATAATAGACAGTACCCTTGATATTACAGCTTGTTATAAAATTCAGATCGCCTTCTATGAAGCAAATGGTATTGCAGGCTTGAAAGCGTACAAGAAAACCCTCTCTTATATTAGAAAAAGAGGAAATATTGTCATAGCTGATATCAAAAGGGGAGACATTTCGTCAACTGCTCAACAATATGCTAAAGCTCATTTTACAGGAGATTTTGAAGCCGATTTTTTAACCATCAATCCATATATGGGATTAGATGCGGTAAACCCTTATTTTCGCTATTTGGATACAGGACAAAAAGGAATATTTGTATTAGTAAAAACCTCTAATCCTGGCTCAAAAGATTTTCAAGAATTAACCTCTAATGGTCAACCGTTATACCTGCATGTTGCACAAAAAATTGAAGAATGGGGTTTACAATACAGGGGAAAATCGGGATATAGTGCCTTAGGCGCTGTTGTTGGTTTGACCTATCCTGACGAATTTTTAGAAATTAAAAATAATACAAAGCATACCTTCTTCCTTATTCCCGGCTACGGAGCCCAGGGAGGTACAGGCAAAGATCTTGCAAAAATATTTAAGCATAATTTTAATGCAGTTGTAAATTCCTCAAGAGGAATAATTGCTGCACATAAAGGAATTGATGAAACAGAAAATTTTGTTAATATCACCAGGAAAAAAGTGTTAGAAATGAAAAAGGATATATATCAATGCCACTAATATCTTATAATCAGCCATTAAAAAATAATTTCTTTCTTATAAAATTAACCGGAAAATATAGAGCCAGCATAGGGCAATTTTATATGATTCGGAAAGATAGCCAAGCTATTTTTTTAGGCAGACCCATGAGTGTTTATGATATTGAAGAAGATGGTATTATTTTTTTATATAAGGTAGTGGGCAAAGGAACATCGGTTCTGGCCAATTGCAAAAAAGATGAAAATATCGCAATCAATGGACCTTATGGACATGGTTTCCCTCTTGAAGTAAAGGGACGTATTGCCCTGGTAGGTGGCGGAACAGGAATTGCACCTCTCTTTTTTGCCTTAAAACAATTAAAAAAGTACAGCAATATTAACTTAATTCATGTTTACCTCGGGTTGCAACAAAAAAATATTTTTGAATCTGAATTTGAATATTATGCAGACCATTTAACAGTAAACTATGGTGGTTTTATTACAGATCATATTCAGTACGAACAATATAACACTATTTTCAGTTGTGGTCCAGAAATTATGATGAAGAAAATCGAGAGCCAAGCAAAAATCTATCACTTTGAGCATTATGTTTCTATAGAAAGTAGAATGGCCTGTGGAGTCGGTGCTTGCCTTGTTTGTTCCTGTAAAACCAAAAATGGTAATGTACGTGTTTGCAAAGATGGTCCTGTTTTTCGGGGAGAGGATATATTTTATAATGAGTAATTTGTTAGAAGTGCAATTTTTGGATATTAACTTTAAGAACCCCATCATTATGGCATCCGGAACATTTGGTTTTGGGAGAGAATATGCTGAAATTTATAATATTGAAAAAATAGGTGGTCTGGTTAGCAAAGGCCTGACTTTAAATCCGAGGTTAGGTAATCCAGGTGTTCGAGTATGGGAAACTACCTCTGGTATGATGAATAGTGTAGGTCTGGAAAACCCAGGAATTCAGGATTTTATTAAAAAAGAGCTCCCTTTTATGAAATCACTAAATTTAGTTCATATTGTAAATGTTAGTGGAACAAATTTGAAAGATTATGTACAAGCTTGTGAGATAATATCAAACGAAGGTGTTGATATTATTGAATTAAACATATCCTGTCCTAACCTTAAAGAAGGAGGAATACCTTTTGGCATTAAGGAATCAACTACCAGGGACGTCGTTAAAGAAACCAGAAAAGTCGTCAAAAGGCCACTTATGGTTAAACTAAGTCCTGATGCCGAAAATATTGTTAAAGTAGCGCGGGTATGCGAAGAAGAAGGCGCTGATGCTGTATCGTTGGTAAATACTTTTAAGGCTTTTTCTATTGACATTCAAAAAAAAACCAAGGTATTTGAAAATACCTATGCAGGATTATCCGGACCCTGTATAAAGCCGATTGCTCTCAGGATGGTTCATGAGGTTGCTAAAAACATTAAAATACCCGTAATAGGTATGGGAGGAATTACGAATTACCAGGACGTTCTAGAATTTTTAATGGCCGGAGCGAGGGCTGTGCAAATTGGAACGGCAAATTTTATTAATCCCAAAATTGGAGAAGAAATTATTTATGATCTGGAAAATTATCTGATCAATTATGGCATACCGAGTATTTCTGACATAATTGGTATTGTAAATTAAAGGAGATTTGATGATGAACTCAACAATTATAAAAATATTAAAAGAAACCGGTGCATTATTAGAAGGACATTTTCTTCTGTCTTCAGGAAAACATTCTAATCGTTATGTCCAATGTGCTAAAGCACTTAGATTCCCTTCTTGTGCCGAACAAATTATGCAAATAGTATGTAATAAAGTTAAACATTTAAAAAATATAGATGTAATAGTTGGCCCAGCAATGGGTGGGATCATTACATCTTATGAGATGGGTAGGCAGCTTAAAATTGAATCAATTTTCACCGAAAGAATAAATGACCAGATTACCTTAAGACGCGGGTTCATAATAAAGAAAGATTCTAATATATTGATTAGTGAAGATGTTATTACTACCGGTAAATCCACTCTGGAAGTAAATAATCTTATGCAAGAAATGGACGCTAATGTACTTGGTGTTTGCTGTATTGTAGATAGGAGGCCGAAAAATACAAATTTTCCCTTACCTGTCTATAGTGGTATACAGTTAGATATTGATATTTTTGACGAAAAAGACTGTCCTTTATGTCAGCAAGGCATTCCTCTGGAAAAACCGGGTAGTAGAATATTTAGAGTATAGAGTATATTATTCTAGATTGTTCTATTGTCTTGTTTTATTATTCCATTTTATTGTTATTGATATTTTTTCTTTCTATGGAACGTAATTCATGTTCACTAAGTCCAAAATAGTGCCCAATTTCATGTAATACAACTCTTTTTATTTCATTTTTTATTGCCTTCTTATTATTGTTTTTACGTAAAATTGGTTTTCGATAAATTATAATTCGATCGGGCATTACATTACGATAATGAATTCCGCGGCGAGTTGTTGGCACTCCCTGGTAGAGACCCAATATAGAATAGGGAGATTGGTATCCTAAATGTTTTAAAGTATCTCTATCAGGAATATCTTCAATATGTATAGTAATATTTTCCATCTTTTTCCTAAAATAGTCCGGCAGTTCATTGATAGCTTTTATTACCAATTCTTCAAATTGATTCTTTTCTATCATTTTTTATCAGTCCAATCCTTTTTTTTACTTTCCTTCCATTTATCTAGAAATTAATGGATGTTAACAATGATTATTGATACCAACGCAATTCTCCTATTCTGATACAGCCTTTTCCTTGAGTAATGTTTTGTAACATGCCAGTCATCCATTCCCGGAGTGCATCAGGAAGACAGAAGATTATTTTTATTTTTTCTCCATAATCTATATTAATTATATGACCCTTCTGACTTTCAATTGTTTGTATAACAGATCCTATTTCAGGATATTCTAGATTGCTAACAACAAATTCCCGTAATGCATATTTTTTTATTTTTCCGGCTGCTAATAATCCTTCCCGGGCAACATTTCGATAAGCTCTGATAAGTCCGCTTTTACCCAATTTTACCCCTCCAAAATAACGACTGACGATTACCATTACATTGGTCATTCTTTCCTTTTTGATAACCTGTAACATGGGGGGACCAGCCGTATTAGCAGGTTCACCAGCGTCTGAGCACTGAAACTCTTTTTCTCTGCCAATACCAAACTGATATGCCCAACAATGATGATTGGCATCAGGAAATTGTTGTACAGTTGCTTTTAAAAATCTTCTGGTTTCCTCTTTGTTTTTTACTTCCCGGACAGAGGCTATAAAACGACTTTTATTGATTATGCTTTTTAGTTGAGTGTAATGACTTATTGTCTGATATTGGCTGGTAATATTCATTATTCTTATTATTCTCTTTCACAATGCAGTAAATATCGCACCCGCATAGCGGTTGGCTTCAAAAACCTCTAAAAGATGTGTGCCTATTTACCACTTTTTAGCTCTTTTTTTCGATTTTTTTATTTATACTTTAGCTATAATATTTCTAAGCAATATAACTTCAACCTTTGAACTTCAGGTAAAATTTTTCAACTTGCTTATCCTTATCTTTTTATGGTAAAAACATTTTATTTAACCTGATAATAATGACATACTGTTTGTTATATATAGTTAGTTAAAAAAAGGCAAGAATGTATATTATTACTTTTTTTAAATTTACAGTAAATACTTCTAAACTCATCTCTCTCTTTAATAGAATTCATCCTCAAGACCAATGTTGATACACTTTTCTGGCTATTTCTATAATAATTGACAAAAATACGGTTATCTATTGGAAATATAATATTAAAAAGGATATTTCTTTTAGGTGGAAAAGAGAGCTGTTTGATATCTTTCCAGAATATTCGGAAATTTTTTATTTTAGCGGTATCTTCTTTTTGTTTATGCTTTAAAAAAGAGGCTAACCGGTTTTTCTTTGGAAAAATTTGAAAATAAAAAGAACTTTCTGTATAGTATAAAATTCCCCAATTCTTTTCATCTAATCCCCGATAACCACTGATATACTCACATAAGTTTCTATCAATAATCCTCTCTCCAATTGCCCGCTCTTTTTCTTCCCAATATTTCTGTACATCCTCTTTAACACGACGTCTATTCAATCCAGTTTCCCCTTAAACGTATTTCTTAAAATTTCTTTATTCTCCGATAATCTTTACCAGTACACGTTTGGGACGACGACCATCAAATTCTCCATAGAAAATTTGTTCCCAGGGGCCGAAATCAAGCTGACCTTCTGAGACTGCTATAATCACTTCTCTGCCCATAATCTGACGTTTGAGATGTGCATCACCATTATCTTCACTAGTTTCATTATGTCGATATTGAGAAATTGGTTCATGAGGAGCCAATTTTTCCAACCATTTTTTATAATCATAATGCAAACCGCTTTCATCATCATTAATAAAAACCGAGGCTGTAATATGCATTGCATTTACCAGACATAAGCCTTCTTGAATCTTACTCTCCTTTAGAGCATCCTTAACTTGCGGTGTGATATTTTTTAAAGCCACCCTTGAATCAGTATGAAACCACAATTCTTTTCGATAAGTATTCATCTTTCTAATACCTCCTCTATTTTCTATCTCTATGGATTTTTTAACTAATATTTAGTCCCATACAAATATTCTGAGCAAAATTTTTGGCTTTCTGTTGAATATTGTCAACCTTTCTTACCGCACCCGGGTCATTGGCAATTGCCATTATAGAAAAATTAGACGGGAGTTGGAAGCCTTTGTTCACATTTAGGGACCCAATTAGCTGCATTGCTACATTTTCACTCCCTGAATTACCAGAAACAATAATAGCATAAAATATTTTTTTATAAAAATTTACCCTTTTATAAAGTACAGTCAACCTATTAATCACAGCCATTAATTTAGCTGACACGGCATCATTATAATTTGGGCAAAGCCATATCAAACAATCAGCTTCTTCTATAGCTGGTAAGATTTCTTGAACTACGACTCCTCCATAAAAACATTCTTTCCTTTCACTATAATGTTTGCAAGTTTTATACAAGCACCCCCGACAATCTACTATAGTGCCATTTTCTACATGCTGTTGTATTAAGTTCAACTTATTGTTAGGTATATATTCTTTTACCATCTGCCAGAGCATCATCGTATTTGAGGTTTTTCTAGGATTAGAATACAGTACTAAAATCTTTGGTTTTTCTATTAATTTCTTTTTATTGCTTATTAATCTATGGACCAAATTCCGACAGTTTTTTTGATAAATTTCAGATAACGGTAAATTTAACTGCTTCTGCCAGGTCAAAAAATTGAGCAAGTTACCTATAGCCTCCACTACAGGATGTCCCATAAAATAGCAACCCAACTGATTGCTTTGGAATATAACACGATATGCTGTACATTTGGTCCATAACTCAACCGGACTCTGGATTATTACTGCACCCTGAGAATTTTTAAATGGCTCTTCACCTCTTTGACTGATTGTTTGCAGCATATTTTCAAGGGAAAAATTAAAACCATACTTATTTAATTCAATCGCCCATAATATTTTTCTATTTTTTAAAGATGGAATATCTTCTGCTCGGGTTATAAACTCGCTGGGATATCCCGCAACTGCTTCCTTGACAACTTTCATAAAATCCGAAGATATTTTACCCGGCAATAAGATAACTAAATTCTCATTCATTCATTTCTCCAATCTGTTAGCCTGTTCTTTTAGTTTTCGATAGTTTTCATCTAGAAGTTGAGATAACTCTTGAGATAAATTGAATTGTTCCCATTCCATCCCTAAAGGTGTTTGGCGATTTCTCGATCCCCAAAATACCCCTCCTAAGAATCCGGCACTGTAATGCCACTGACCATTAATCAAAGCTAACAATGAAAGTGCACCGGAGGACAATGCCGGGGCAATGTAAGGTTTGAAACCTATTTTTCTCAACTTAATATTGGCCTGTAAAACTTTTTTGGTAAGTAATGAAGATAATTTGAAATTATAATTTTCCACATCATTCGCGATGGTCAATCCTTTCCCATGAGGTCCAAATGCTCGTCCTTTTTCCAAATAATTTATTGTTCTGATATCTTTTTCTGCATAATATACTGCCCGAGCATGCATTACACCCAGGCCAAAACCTCTTATCTGATCCGCACCAAGTCCTTTTCCATCCAGATTACCTTCTTCATTGGTATTGCTTGCCAAGAAAGCACTCTGGCAAAGCAAATCAACCGGATCAGATACAACTGCAAAAATACCATTAAATTGAACTTTTCTGGCTCGTTGTGCATAATAATTAATAATACGGGAATTAGCTTCCAACTGCATCATCCGAACATCCCGAACTTCTTTTTCCGGAGGAGGAACACCAATTGATACACAAAATACCACTATGTCAGCCTGGAATATTTTATCGGGTTGAATTACTTTCACCAGAGGAAATTGTTTCTGATTTGAACCATCGATAATTTGATTTGCTTCCTGTTCCCAGCGATGAACAGCTTTCTCATTGGTATCAAAAATACCTATTGTCTTGATTTTTTCCCCTCCCAATAGACGTAAAGCGGTTAATAATGTTCCCCCAACATTTCCCAAGCCAACCACATTAATTTTCCAACACTCCGGATATTTCCACTCCAAGCGATCCTTACAACGAGGGTTTCTATAATTACAAAAACCTACTTCTCTATTCCTGACTTTCTCTTTAATCCATTCCGGAAAATCTGCAAAACTAACATTCATTTCAGGATTTTTTTTAAGTATATTAATCCCCTCACCTTTTTCAGTTATTTGATCAGGATGCACAAGTAAAACCAATGGATTGACTTCTCGCCAATTCTTTTCCTGAAGGTAGTAGAGATATTTATCATTTTCAGTACAGATTTGAGCCGGGTCAATTTCTGGTAAATCCTTAATTTTCAGTTTTGAAAATAATACCTTTTTCTGAAAGCGATAAAAATATATCATAATAACCCCTTTTTTGTGGCAAATTCCTTTGAATAGGGATAACGCAACAAATCCCTGTGTTCAGACTTTATTCCTCCTTCCCAGATTCTATGTAATAACTCTAAATCATTCTCTAAATACATTGAGGTAGCCAAAGATAGATTATAATTCATATGTTTTCCCTGATCCGGATAACGCGGATAAAGACAAACTTCTCCCAAATGTCCTAGAGTTAACTTACGATGATAAATTGTCTGGTATTCTTCCTCCAGTGCCTTCATGATCTGTATTGTATTTTCTATACATGTTGCTGATAAGTGATAAATTATTTTTTGATTTACACCCTTTAAAAAAATTGGATAGGCAAATGGTAAGATCATATTAATTGATCTTACCAAATTTCCTTGCTCCGGCTCCGGCCGAAATAGTCCATCTCCTCCTATAAAAGGATACAAATCACTTTCATTAAACCATACCCGTAAATTTGGAATAAAATAGGCACTATCTATTGAACGTTTTTGAATCATAGCCAACTCTTTTCCCCTTCCGGATAACAGACCAACAATAATCTTGTGTACCTTAATATTCTCTTTTTTAAGTAAAGGACTTAATGCCTTTAGGCGATAACCCTTATGAAGCAAGTCATCAATAAGTAAAACCGGTCGATTGAAAGATTTAATCATTCTAACCTGGTTTTCCAAACTCATATAGTAACCAAAAGAATCTACTTTAAAATGTTGCATATCCGGTGTAAAAATTTTATCTGTATGCAGTGATTTAGTAACTGTATTAGGAACTACCATCTTGTGTAAAATCTTTCCAAAAGGAACACACATTAATGGTCCTAGTTTTCGAAAAGCTCCCTGCTCGGTCGGGACTCCATTTTCACGACAGACCTTCGAAACAATTGACTGATTAATCAGGTCAATATTAAAGGGAATCAGCAGGTGTCCGGGATATAATTGAGTCATAATTCTTTGTAACCTTACTCTTGCAAGGCGTATGGCCTCAATTACTCTCTGGCTTTGAACAAAGGGTTCTTTTATGAGTGTTTCTATGTCCAGGCTGATTGTGCAGGGTTTTCGTATATCTACTGCCATTACAGGATGAGATTGATTCCCAACTGGTAATTCTGAAAATCCAAAAAGCTCTAAAGTTTCTATTAAATTGGGAGAATTGGTTTCCGGAATCATATTTTTAAAAACTGCATAATCATAATCCTTCTTAACACAGAAAGTAAGGGCTTCAGTTAAAATAATTTGTTCTAAGTTTCTAAATTGTGATATATTTTTATCTGGAGAAATAGTAAAAATACCGTCAATAACAATAGTGCGACCGGTTGCATTATCCCTGATATACTGAGAAACAGTATTATCTTCAAATTCATGATAAAAAAGGCTAGAACGAATCCAGTGAATAGCAGCAAATGCTAATATTTTCTCGGAACTTCTTGACTCTTTAAAAATTATTAGACGTGGATTTAATTTTGTATTAAACTTCTTTAAACTATCTATCGCTCGTCTTCTTATATTTTCAGGGAAAACTTCCCTAACCAAATATTCAATAAAAGAATCTTTTATGTATTCTATTACCTCCACCTTTGTAAAAACTTTTTGTAACGTTGATTTATATTGAGGTTCTCTTTGATATAAACCAAACTGATAGATATAACGCTCTGCTAAAGGATCAACTAAATTAGAAATGTTGCGATGATTATCTATATTTCTTCTAATCTGGCTGGAGCTAATCTCTTCAAAAGGTGCCTGCAAGTTTAGCTGAATAACTTCTGAATCTAAATTACTAATAATATTTTGATATTTTTTCTGTTCCTTCTCAGAAAAATGAAATGGTTTTCGATTAAATATAATATGAGGAAAGTGAGTTATAGAATTACTTTTCTTTGTGTTAACATAAGCCGATGCATTTAACAGTACATCACTACCGGTTACAATATATATTTTAGAATCAGGAAATTCTTTCTTTAGCATTCTCAAGTCATCAGAGTTAGCAATATTACCTGGTAAATTTTCCGGATAAAGATAAACATTCAACTCATCTGCAATTGACATATTAATTATATTTTTTCGATAGAGGTGTGGCTGTGTTCGTTTAGACCAGGAAAACTCATCTACCGATAGATATACTTCCATGCCCAGGTTTTCAATTTCCCGGACAATTTCCTTATGACTCAAAGAAAAAGGATCAAACGATCCAGGGAAAAAGGCGATACGGTCAGGAATCGGTAAGTTTATTTTCCCTTCATAAAAGTGAAAATCAGAAATAAAAACATAAAGTTGATGCAGTGCTACCGAATTGGTAAAAAATAGAAGTATGTCTTTCTGGGAAACTGGAGCAATCAAGTTCATCAATTTTTTGGCAATTAGTATAAATATATCATTCTTTTCCTTCAAACTAAGATGGGAAGAAGCAAATATTTCTTTTCCTATAACCCTGGAAGTTACTCTCCTGACAAGTGAATCGTTATGTGCCAGACCGTTCATTAAAATTCCCAGCAATCGAATTAATCTTTTTCTATAAAATCCTCGATCTTCTAGGTATCTATCCTGATATGCAGCATAACGACTGATTGCCACTGCAATCGTGCGAATGAGTAACGTACAGGTCCACTGATCTGCTATTTTGATTTTTTGCTCTAAGTCATTAATAAATTCGTCTATTTCACGAGGTGGCAGATAAGGAATAGATTGACCTAAATAATAAGGAATATATTTTGTGTAGTGATAATCATCTATTTCCAAAGCCTTTAACAACTCAATAGAAATGTCATTTTTTTGCCCTACATTTAATAGTGGAATAATTTTAATAAGAGCACGTCCAGCATAATTTCGGATTAATTCATGGCTGCTAACTTTCAAAATATTACAAAAATGCAATGCTATGTAAACACCTTCTTCTCTGTTCAATTTTGCCCTTTCAGCCAACATGTCAATTTGAACTTTCTTAATAATTGTATCAGTAGAAGATTTTAAATTATTCAAATACATCCGGTCAATCTTCTGAATATCCTGTAAACAATACTCTTTAAAACGCTCTACCAAAAATTGCTTCGCTTCAATTTTTTTTACTATCCTGTATCGAAGATAGTTTTCAGCGGGAATTATGGAGCATTCATTTATCTGCATCAAAACTGACTGGCATATTTCCTGAAAACGATCTTGGTTTAATATTCTATCTAATAAAAAATCTGCAACATCTAATGCATTAATTCGTAAAACTTTATCCTCATGTTGGATAAAGTGAATTAAAAATTGACAAAAAATTTGATCCATCTTATCCACAGAAGAGAAAGGAATGCTTTTTAATGCCTGGATTAAATATATGGCAATATTTTTGGGAATATGAGCATAATCAATTTGCTCATAGTGTTCTTTGATAATCTGTAAATATCTCTTTAGTTGCCTACCCTTGCTATTCTCAAATAAGGCATCAAACATAAAAGGCAAATTTTCCCTTATTCTACACTGATTGAGATCTGATGTTTTATAAGTTGACTCTACAAATAATCGGATATACTTTTTTAATAAATCCGTACTTTTAATTTTTGATAGTTCAACATGTACATCGTCCGGGATTTCCTTTCGATATTCTTCTTCAAAGGTTGCAATTAAATATCCAATCAGCTGGGCACTTTTTCTTCTGATACCTTCTTCAGGAAATATGAGTTGTTCATATAAAAATTTTATTAATAAAATCTTTTCATTCTGATTAAGATAGCTGGCATATTCTGAAAATATTCTTAAATATTCTTGAAGATTTTGCCAGCTGGTTTCGCTGCGAGCGGTTTCCAGGATAGAATTTATGGAAGATTCGTTTCTTAACTGAAACATTAATTGAAAACTGTGCTCCAAAGATAAATATTTAATTTGTTGAATTACTTCATCCCCATGGAGTAAAGGGAAAAATCGTTGTTTTTTTACTGGATTATATTTTTTTTCAGAAAATGGAATAAGATTTACGTCAACACTATTTTCTATTATAAAATCTTCAAAATCCTTTAATTTGGCAAAAACACGGCGGTATCTTTTTTCTTTTTTTTCATCTACATTATCCAGTTTATGTAATATGACC